>JACPDC010000340.1 GCA_016184235.1 Deltaproteobacteria bacterium
ACGCCGAAGGATCGCGTGCGTCTCCTGCGCAAGGCTTTCGCGGATACTTTAAAAGATCCGGCATTCTTGGCTGAGGCTAAGAAGTCAAAACTGGACATAGATCCAATCCCCGGCGACGAGATGGAAAAAGTGGTGGGCGGGCTGTTCAAGATCGAGCCAGGCATGGTCGCCAAACTGAAGGATGTGCTCGTTCCCAAATAGGGAAAAGAAAAAAATAACAATCGGAGGGAGAGAGGATGCTTACAATTAGAAAACTGGGCCTCGTTACTGTGGTGTTGCTGTTTTTTGCCTCTTCGGCCTTCGGCCAGGAGCCGTTCTACAAGGGAAAGACCGTCCGCATTATCGTCGGCGCGTCCGCCGGGGGAGGTTACGACACCTACTCGCGGACCATCGCGCGCCACATGGGAAAGCATGTGCCGGGAAATCCCACATTCGTCGTGGAGAACATGCCCGGGGCCGGCTTCCTCATATCGGCCAACTACATGTACAAGGCAGCCAAGCCCGACGGGCTCACCATCGGCCATTTTATCGGAGGCCTGTTCTTACAGCAGTTTCTCAGTTTAAGACCGGGGATCGAATTCGACTCGCGCAAGTTCGAGTATGTCGGCGTTCCGACGCAAGACAACTACGCTATCGGCATTTCGAAGGCGGCCGGTATAACGAGTCTGGATCAGTGGCTCTCCTCCAAGACGCCGATCAAGCTCGGCGGGGTGGGGCCGGGCTCAGCCACCGACGATATTCCCAAAGTGCTCGCTGCAACCATCGGTCTTCCGTTCCAGCTCGTTACCGGATACAAGGGCACGGCCGATATTCGTCTGGCCTTCGCCAGCGGCGAGGTCCAGGGCGTGTGTAACGCCTGGGAATCGTTCAAGGCGACTTGGCCCAAGGAGCGTGAAGCGGGGGATCTTGTTATCGTCGCGCTGAATATTCCCAAGGCTCATCCCGAGCTTCCCAAAGTGCCGTTGGTCATCAACTACGCCAAGACGGATGAGGCGCGAAAGATCATCAACGCCGTCGTTCACACCGTCGGCCCTACGGCCCGTCCCTATATGCTGCCTCCGGGGACGCCGAAGGACAGGGTCGAGCTCCTGCGCAAGGGCTTCATGGCGACCACGAAGGACCCGGAGTTTCTGGCCGAAGCGAAAAAGGCGAAGCTGGATATCAATCCCCTGGACGGCGCCGAGCTGGATAGGAACGTCAAGGCGGTCTTTAATCTGGAGCCGGCGCTTATCCCCAGAGTGAGGGAGATTTTGAAATAGCTCCGCAAGGAGGCGGTTATGAGCGAGGTTAAATCGTCGACCGAAGGTCTGTTTACGAGGCGCGCCGTGCTCACAGCGGCCTGCGCGGCAGGAGCGGCGATCGTGGCGGGGGGCGCGGGCGCCCAGCAGGCGCCGAGGGTAAAGGGCCCGCGAGTCTGGCTCGACATGGATCAGAAGGAGATCGACGACGCCTACGACCAGAGCGTCTGGGCGCCGAATCAAAAACACTTGAATGCGCGCCGCGATGCGGCGAACAAGCGGGCCCTGGCGCGCATCGGCCCGCCCGAGCGCGTGGCCTACGGCTCGACGGAGGTTGAGAAGCTCGACATTTACCGGACCAAGCAGGCGAACGCGCCCATCAATGTTTTCATCCACGGCGGCGCGTGGCGCGGCGGCTCGGCCAGGGCCTCCGCCTATCAGGCCGAGATGTACATCGCCGCCGGAGCGCATTACGTCTCGCTCGACTTCATATCGGTGCTGAAGGCCGGAGGCAATCTGATGACGATGGCGGACCAGGTGCGCCGCGGGGTCGCCTGGGTTTACAAGAACGCCGCAAGCTTCGGCGGCGACCCGAACCGGCTCTACGTCTCGGGCTTCTCGTCCGGAGGCCATCTCGCCGGCGTCGTGCTGGTCACGGATTGGGGAAAAGACTTCGGCCTGCCCGCGGACGTCGTCAAGGGCGGATTATGCGCCAGCGGCATGTACGATTTAAAGCCGGTGCGGCTCTCCGCGCGCAGCAATTATGTGAAGTTCGATGACGCGACCGAGCAGGCGCTCAGCTCCCAGCGCCACCTCGACAAGCTCAACGCGCCGGTGATCGTCAGTCACGGCACCGCCGAATCCCCGGAGTTCCAGCGCCAGGCGCGCGACTTCGCCGCGGCGGTGAAGGCCGCCGGCAAGCCGGTGCAGCTCATCGTCGGCGAGGGCTACAACCATTTCGAGATGCCGGAGACCCTGGGCAGCCCCTACGGCCTGCTCGGCCGCGCGGTGCTGGAGCAGATGAAGCTGGTGGGGAGTCCGTAGCGAAATGACCGCGCGGCGAATCGCCGCGCGCCTTACATTACAAGATACAAGACCTGACCCCATTCACGCGATATTGAAGGTTTCAGATCGGATTCACAAAGCGCTGGAGCTGACGAGTGCAAGCAAGGCGGTGCGCAGCTGAGCTTGAGCATCAGAGCTTGCCATGAGGCCTAATTGTCATGCCTGAGCAGATTACGAAATACCCGGAGGTCACGCTCAAGGTGTTGAAGGGCGCGGGTGCGGTTTGCGGTGAAGGGGCGCCGCAGAAGATCCTGACGCAATGTCCGGCGGATCGGTTTTGTTCCCTGCCGACGGGGGAGATCTGCGTTTACGGGATTAATGAGATTCCGCAAATGACGCAGATCACACTGCAGGAGCTGGGCGAGGTCGTTTATCCGAAGGATCAACAAGCGGCCGAAATTCCAGGGGCGATGTGGGCGCTTGGGGGAATCGCGCTGGCTGCTGTTTTTCTTGCGGGTCTTATCCTGGGAAGATTGTGGAACAGATTGCGGGTAGGTGCCTTTCAGCCGCGCCACTGAACAGTTCTTACATCGCCCGGTCGAGCACGATATCCACTTTTTGGGCGCCGACTTCCACAGGGCCATTGCGCTCGCCCGTGAGATCTCCAGCCCCCTTGGTCATCGCGTTGCCGTCCTTGTCCAGGCGTACGCTCACCGTCACTTTGCCGGAGAAGGGCATTCCGGCCATCATGACGCTTTCGGAGCCCAGAGAGTAAGCCAGGGGAAAGACCGGGTTGTCGATCTTCTTGACCGCGAGCGGCGGCCCGCCCGTTGAGCCCGCCTGATAGACGACGATGAAGAGAACCGCCTTCCCGTCGAGCTTGGATTTAAGCTTCGGGTCTACCGTGATCGTGCCGCGGATCTGCTGCCCTTGAGCTTGCGCTGCCGGCCGGGCTGGAGGCGCCGCAGCTTCCGCCTTGACTTTCTTCGGCCCTTCTTTCCGGCCCTTGCTCGCTTCGTTGATCTCGGCCAGGGTCTTTTGAATCTGGTTTTTCTCCTCGCCCGCCGGCAGGATCTCGAGCAGGCTTTGCAGCGTCGCGCGCGCCCCGGCAAAATCCTGTTTACCCTGATAGAGAAGCATCCCTTTGCCCCAGAGGGCCAGGGGAAATTTCGGATTCGCGGAGAGGGCGCGCTCGAAGGCCATGAGGGCGCCGTCCGCATGGCCGGCCTGGGCCAGGATCAGCCCCATGTAGGTGTGCGCCTCCGGCTGGTTCGGATCCACCGCCAAAGCGCTCTTGAAGGCCTCGATCGCCTTGGACCAGTCCTGCCGCTCATAAGCGGCCCGTCCCTGGGCGAGAAGAGCGGCAACGTCTCTCGATGGCGAGGCTCCCATGCCGCCCATTCCGGCGCCGCCGGCCATGCCGCCGGGGCCGGTGCCGGTGAGAAAGTCGCCGGTGATGCTGTCCTGATCGGAACCGCGCGGTCGCACGGATTTGGTCAGCAGAACGCCGACCGTGATGCCGAACAATAAGAGAAACGCCCCGCCCGCCGCGAGCTGCCATCCGGGACGGGCGGACGCCTGCGTTGGTGCCGTTTTTTTCTCTACGGACGGCTTGCCCTCCGAGGCCTTCGGCGCCGTCGCGGCCCGCCTTGCCGGAGTGGTCTCGATCTTTTTCAACACGAGCACGGCCTCGGTCTCCAGCGTATTGCGAAGATCCTGATAGTCGGCCTCGGAAAGCTTTCCCGCGCGGTAATCGAAATCCAGCTCTCTCAAGTCGGCGTAAAGCCTGGCCTGCTCCTGCAGCAGCTCGGCTCGCGGGCTCCCGCTCTCCCGCTCCGGCGGCGCGGGCGCTTCGATGGCGGCCTCGCGTTTTATCCGGGCAAGCAAAGCAGCATCCGCGGCGGATGGCTCTTGCCGGCCCTTTTTTCCCGTCCAGCGCCTCACCACAAGCAGTACCAGGACGATGCCGGCGACTGCGACCACATAGGGAAGCACCCAGACCAGCAAGCCGAAGCCCCTTGCCGGCGGAGAAAGCAGGACCCATTCACCGTACTTGGAGACGAAGTAGGCCTTGATCTCGTCCGGGCTCTTGCCTTCTTTGAGTTGCTCCAGAATGATCCCTTTCATCTGCTGCGCGAGCTCGGAGGGGGAATCGCCGGCGGAGAGGTTTTGGCAGACCGGACAGCGCAGCTCGGCGGCGATCTGGCGCGCCTGCGCCTCCAGGTCCGGCTGCTGCGCCGCGGCCGCAAGCGGAAGAACTGAAAACAGCTGGACGAGAAAAGGCAGAATTATAAATTTTAAATTCTTAATTTTTAATTCAAAATTTAACATTGAAAATTCAAAATTATTCAACGTACCGTCTGATACGACCCTTTGCCCTCTTTGGCGCTGACGATCCCGGCCCGGGCTTCCTCCAGCTTGGCCGTGATCAGGGGCGTGCCGAGGCTTCCCACATGCTTGTAGGTAATGCGTCCCTGCGGGTCGATGAAAAAAGTCTCGGGGATGCCCCAGACGCCGTAGTCGACCGCCACTTTTCCGGTGAGATCGCGGCCGTTGGGATAGGTGACATCGAATTCCCTGAGATAGGCTCGAGCGTCTTCTTCCGTATCCTGAATATCAACGCCCAAGAAGACAACGTCGCTGTTCTTGACTCTCTGCCAGGCGGCCTCGAGGTCTCTGGCCTCGGCCCTGCACGGCGGACACCACGAGGCCCAGAAGTTGAGAAAGACCGCCTTTCCCCTGAGGTCATCGAGGCTGAGCTTTTTTCCGTCGAAAAGGGTAACCGTAAAAGGCGCGGCCTGCTGCCCGATCAGCGGAGAGTTGATGTAGCGGGGATCGCGCATGAAGCCGTAGGCGAGGATCCCGATGAGCGGGAGCAGTACTGCCAGGGTAATCACGAGACGCCGCCACGGCGCGGCGCTTCTGCTCGGTTCCATCATCGATCCTCAACTTCCGATTTTGCCTGCCGGGACGGCCAGACGGCGACAATCGTGCCCAGAACTATGACCAGGCCGCCGAGCCACATCCACATCAACAGGGGCCGGACGAGCATCTTGAGGGTCGCCTGATTTTGCTGCAGCTCGCTGAAACCAGAAAGGATCACGTAGAGGTCATCGGTCACGGTACTGCGATAGACGGCGCGGCCTACCGGGGACTGCTGGGCGGGAAAGAATTTGAGCGCCGGCGACATGGTCCCTAAGTCCTTGCCCTCGTTGAATACCCGGAAAGTTCCCTCGACTCGAAAATGGGTCGGCTGCTGCGAGCCCTTCAACCCTTCGAAAAGGATACGGTAGCGCCCGAGCGAAAGGCTCTCGCCGGTTCGCAGAGTCGCCTCCCGCTCCACGCTGTAGCCCATCGAGCCCGCGATCCCCATCATGATCAGAACAATGCCCAGGTGGACGATGAAGCCGCCGTAGCGGCGCTGGTTGCGCCGCGCCAGAGTCACAAGCGCCTTGAAGATTCCTTCGCCGGCGAGCCGGCGCCGGGCGCGCACGGCAAGCGCCGTATCGAACAGGATGGTGAAGACCACGAAGAGCAGCAGGGTGAAGCCGAGCAGCGGAAGAAAATCGCGGATGCTCCAGGCGAACAGAACCACGGCGCCGGCGAGCGCTGCCGCCGCCGGCCAGAGAAAGTTTCGCTTCAGGTTGTCCCAGGAGGCTTTTCTCCAGGCGATCATCGGGCCGACTCCCATGAGAAAGACCAGCAAGAGAAAAAGCGGAACGGTAACGGAATTAAAGTAGGGAGCTCCCACGCTTACCTGGACTCCGGCCACCGCCTCTGAGATGAGCGGAAAGATAGTTCCCAGAAAGATGGTGAAGAGGGCGGAGACCAGCACCACGTTGTTCAGCAGAAACGCGGACTCCCGGCTCACCATCGAGTCCAGCTCCGGCTGTCCCTTGAGACCATCCGCCCGATAGGCCAGCAGGCCGAAAGAGCCGAGCAGCACAAAGGCGAGAAAGCCGAGAAATACCGTTCCTACCGGGCCGCTGGAAAAGGCATGAATGGA
>JACPDC010000341.1 GCA_016184235.1 Deltaproteobacteria bacterium
TGGATCTTCGAGGAGAACAGTGATTGGCTGTTTTCCTTCGAGAATATCTGCGAGCTTTGGGGATTTAACCCTCAATATGTCCGTCAGGGCTTGGTGCGCTGGAAAGAGAGGAAGTTGGCGGAGCGCCATAAAGCCAAGATTTATCGTCTCACCCCGAGGCTGGAGAGGAACGAACGGGATCCGGAACTTTCCATGACGGCAGAAGTAGCTCTTCAAAAGGTGGCAGGTCGCTAGACCGGGCGCGGAAGCTGCTGGCCCTAAACCCATGCGCGAAACAACCGAGGTGTTCTGTGGGGGACGGCCGTTGCCCTTTTCCCTGAACCGGAAAAAAGCGCTAAAGGCGGAGTTCGAAAAGGCGGCCCTTCCCCACCTTTCTCATCTCTATACCGCGGCCTATTACCTCATAAAGGACAAGTCCGAGGCTGAAGATCTCGTCCAGGAAACCTATCTGCGGGCCTTCCGCTTCTTCCACAAGTTCCGACCGGGGACGAATTGCCGGGCCTGGCTCCTCTCGATCTTTCGCAACCTCTTCATCAATCGTTATCGAGAGAAACAAAGGGAACCGGGTTTGGTTGATTGGGAAAAGATCGATCGGGCCTACGAATCCATGGTGACTCGTCACGAGGGTGCGGGCGAGAATAACCCGGAGAGCCTCTTTTTCTCCCGACTGATGGACCATGAAGTCGAGCAAGCGCTTAAGGAGCTTCCCGAAGAGTTCCGCACCGCTATTATCCTGGTGGATATCGAAGAGCTAAGCTACGACGATGCGGCAAAGGTTTTGGATTGTCCTATCGGGACGATCCGGTCGAGGCTCTCCAGAGGCCGCCGGATGTTGCAGTTGGCGCTTAAAGAGTACGCCCTTAAAAGAGGGATCATAAAGAAATAGTTATTGTCGGGGAACTTCTTGCTAGCTGGTACTTGTTTATAATAGCAAGAGCCGATGAAGGCGAGAAAGGAGGTGACAAAAGTTTTGGATTGCCAGGAATATAAGGAAATTATAGCGGCTCATGTTGATGGATATCTCTCCTTTGAGGAGGGACTCGAAGTCCAATCTCACATCGAACGATGCCCAAACTGCGCCCAAAAGTTCCTATGGGAAACTAGGGTTAGCAATGCCTTCCGAGGAAAGCTGACTCCCATTCTAGCCAGCCGCGCTCTGAGAGAAAGGGTCCTAGAGCAATTGGAAGAGCCCCCCAAGCAGGGCATTTTTGCTTGGTCTTACTTGCCGCAGGGGTTGGTCGTGGCATTCGCGCTTTTGCTTATGGTGGGCGTTTCGTACGTGACTTGGCGGGCAGAAGCTAAAGATGATCTCTTTGCTGATGCGATTGCCCAGTACCGAACCCTGGCACAAGGAATGGCCGAGGCCCGACAACCGACGCCCGCCCTGACCGCTTCCGCCCGGGTCCTAGATCTGAGCCCTTGGGGATACGCCTTGTTGGCAAAACAAACGCGGCAGCTTAAAGACCGAGAGGGGCAAATTTTTATCTATCAAGGGCCAAACAAAGAGTATCTGCTGGCCCAGGAATTTGACGGGGCAGATTTTCCACCCACTTCTGACGCCAGAGCCCTGCAGGCATCAAGCCGTCAATTCGTCGTTTACGGTCAAGCTGACGTGAATCTGATCGCCTGGAAAGAAAAAAACATCCTTTGTCTTATTGCTGGCAATCTTCCGCAGGAGAAGCTCCTCGGTCTAGCCCAGCAAATTGCCGCGAGAGGTTAGATAGCACTGCTCACTCGTCGTTGGCCTTGTCGTAGCGCTCCCGACTAACATAGGCTCTTTGAGCTGCAATTTCTTCTTTCCCTAACGGATCATGGTCGCAAGGTCCGTAGAAGTCGATGACCTCACCCGCGGCCGGATCTTGGAGAACCGGGTGATCCCAGAACAATGTGTCTTCTCGGATTGCGGGGAATTTCAGGTGGCAATAATTGCCGCTCTCAGAGGCGACCTTCAAGATCACCTCGGCTGCCGGCGATGGCGCCGCGATGCCACCTATAGCCGCCAGCAACAGCAGAACCGCAAGCAGTTTAACTATCTTCATCGTGTCCCTCCCGCGTGGGCGATCATCCCTTTTTTGGCCCCTAATGGCAAGCTCCGCCCGTAGCGCGAATTTTTCGACCGGGTCTCTATTTTAAGATAATGCTGAAACCGCCAACCCGCCACTCCTCGGGAACTCCGCAGGCGCAAAGACCGTTTTACTGGTTGGACAGCGGGATTGCTCCCGGTTAGAATGGCCGCGTGGTTCGGGAGGGCAGATCTCGGTCTGAGGAGAAAGAACAATTTTCCCAGGAGGCTATGACTTACCTGGATCACCTGTATCGCATGGCGTTTCACCTGGCGAAACAGCAGGAAGAGGCTCACGACATGGTTCAAGAGACCTACGTCCGGGCCCTCGGCGCCTATCACCAGTTCACACCGGGGACAAACATGAAGGCCTGGCTGACGAAAATCCTCTACAATTTTTTCTTCGATCGTTTTCACGAAAAGAAGAGATGGGTCCTGGTAGAGGGCAAATTTGGCGAGGATGAGGAGCAACCGGACTACTGGGAGAGGGTGCCGGCGGAAAATCCCGGACCCGAAAGTCAGCTCTTGCTGAAGGAGCGAAGCGCAAAAATCGCCGACGCCCTGAGAAACATTCCCGAGGAGTTCCGCGCGCCCATCCTCTTGGTGGACATGGGAGATTTTTCTTACGCCGAAGCCGCCGAGATCCTTGCCTGTCCCGTGGGCACGGTCCGCTCGCGCCTCTCGCGCGGCAGGAGGCTCCTGTACCGGCGGCTTAAGGGATACCTGGACGCCCCGAAAAAAGGATCCACGGAAGAATGAATTGCAAAGAAGCGCAAGAGCTGATCACGGCTCTGGTCGACGACGAACTGTCCGCTTCGGAGCTCGCCTCGATAGAAAGCCATCTCCGGGAGTGCGTGAAGTGCCAGTTTGCCCACCGCCAGGAGCGCGCCCTAAAGACGGCAGTGCGCACGGCCGGCAGCGCCGTTTCCTCACCCGGCGATCTCAGGGAAAAAATCCTCTCGGGCCTGGGACGCCCTGGCAAGGGAAAGGCTCTCAACGAGCCACAGGGACCGGGCTGGCTATCCCAACTGGCTTTCCGACCGGCCTTGGCTTTCGCGCTGTTGTTGCTCCTGCTGCTCCCTGTGGTCTACCTGATGCGGTCTGAGCCGGCGCCCATCGCTCTGTCGGCATTGAAGAGCCATGAAAGAATGGTCGCGGGGAGCCTGTCTTACACAAGAGAAGAAAACCCGGAAAAGCTCAAAATACAACTGGCCCGGTCTGTGGACGGCCGGTTCGGCCCGATGGGATACGATCTGTCGATGATGGGTCTTCGGCCGGTCGGAGGAGCCGTGCAGGAGGTAGCCGGCCGGAAGATCATCGTGGCCCTCTACGAAGGCACTGCCCCATCCCTCACCTGCTACACCTTCCTGGGTACGGAAAGAGATGTTCCAAAGGGGGCCGCTCTCTTTGCCGACCCGGAGAAGAAAATCAACTTCTACACCTTCTCCCACCAGGGAGTGAACGGAGTGATGCACCGCGAGGGCGAGCTGATCTGCATCCTGGTTTCCGAAATGCCCCTACCCGAGCTTCTGGCCGTGGCGCGATCCAAGGCCCAGCCCAGCTAAAGACCCTGTTGAAAACCCCTGTTTTTGGGGCTTGACAAGCGCAGGGGCTTTTACTAGAAGTGGCAACAACAAAAATGTCTCATCTTCAGCCAATTCCCCCGCTTGGCGCTTTAAGAAGAAGGGGCAAATTAAACTGCAACAGGGGTAAGAGAAAGGAGGGTAGTTATGAGAAGCAAATGGTTTCTGTGGTTAGTGGCTCTCGTGATCGGAACTGCTTTGGCCGTTCCTCCGGTCATCTCCGCCGCAGAGAAGAAGGCTGATAAGAAAGCTGAGAAGAAAGCCGCGCAGCCTTGCGCTCCGGGCGAGATGAAGGAGAAGAAGGAAGAGAAGAAGGCAGAAAAGAAAGAGAAGAAGGCCAAGAAAGCCGCAAAGAAGAGCGAGAAGAAGGAAGAGAAAAAAGAAGAGAAGAAGTAGTTTTCTTTAAACGGCTATTTTAGCCCGAGCCGATTTGGTCGGGCAGGTTTCTCTTCACTGCCCGACCAGTTTTTCCACGGTCTGCATTTCCAGTTTCGCCTCCCGCGCGAATTCTATTCCGTCCCCTAGCGCAATACTGTTCTCTGGCGCAATCTGTCTACTTGTCTTACACTAGAGGATATGGAGCGGGCGCGGATTCCCGCCGCCGATGGGACCGGCGGAAACTTGAAATGACACAAGCGCGACAGCGACTGATTCTCAAGGGAATTATTCTCGCGATCGTCGTCGCGCTCATTTTTCTCCTGAGCCGCTACGGCCCGCAGCCTCTCGGGGTTCTCGAGCCGCTGTGGGACGGTCTCGAAGAGGCGCCCTCGAAGAAGGCGCGCGTCGCCCGCTTTCTCACCTCACTCGGCCCCTATTCATCCGCTGCCTTTATCCTGCTCCAGGGGCTGCAGGTAATCGCTTCACCCATCCCGGGGGAGATCGTGGGAGTGGTGGGCGGTTATGTCTACGGCAAGGTTTTCGGTTTCATCCTTTCGACGGTGGGACTCACCTTGGGCTCGTGGATCGCCTACGAGATCGCCCATATCCTGGGAAGGCCTTTTGTAGAGAAATTCGTGCGCAAGGGGGTTCTGGAAAAATTCGATTTTGTCACCACCCATACGGGAACCATGGTCTGTTTCCTGCTTTTCCTTCTTCCCGGCTTTCCCAAAGATTACCTCTGCTATCTCCTCGGTCTGAGCCGCATGGGTCTCAACACCTTTGTGATCGTCTCCACCATTGGCCGGATGCCCGGTACCTACTTTTTGACGGTCCAGGGCGCCAGCCTGAGAAGCCAAGAGTACGTTACCGCCGTCATCTTCGCCGTGATTTCCGCCATGATCCTCCTGGTAGCCTACCTTTACCGGGCGCCCCTCTTTCACTGGCTCAAAAGCAAAAAAGGGACCCCTGCTCTCTAGTTTACAGGCCGTGACCCGGCGTCAGGAGATAGAAGACCGGCGCCGCCACGATCCGGTACCAGGCAAACGGCGCCAGGCTCCAGCGGCTAAGAATGCGCAGAAACGTCGATATCGCCAGGAGCGCGACCAGAAACGAAACCACGAAGCCCACGGCAAACTGGGTTGCCTCATGGGCAGTAACGGCAGATCCCATCTGGAAGATTTCGAAGCCCGTGGCGGCAAGCATGATCGGGACCGCGATGAGAAAAGAAAACTCAGCGGCTCCCTTCCGATCCAGCCCCAGCAGGAGGCCGCCGATGATGGTCGCGCCGGAGCGCGAAACTCCCGGCCACAAGGCCAGGGTCTGAAAGAGGCCGATCCCGAGCGCCTGGGCCAAGGTCAACTCATCCATCGGGCGGGCGGCGCGCCGGGAGATGACCCGCTCCGCCAGCAGGATGCCGATTCCTCCCGCGGCCAGCGCCAGGCTCACCGCCTCCGGCGTAAACAGGTGGGTTTTGACAAAGCGATGGCCGAAGTAGCCCGCGACCAGGCCGGGAAGACTGGCCAAAGCGATGCGCCAGAGACCGGCCCAGCCGCGCAAGGCCGATGACGGGACGAGGCCATCTTCCCTGTTGGGAACCAATGCCAGAAAGCGGCTGCGGTAGAGCACGAGGACAGAAAGGATAGCCCCGAGCTGAATGGCGACGTCGAAGCTCGCCGCCTTCTCGCCCACGAAGCCGAGGAGATGGCCTGCCACGATCAAATGCCCGGTCGAAGAAACCGGGACGAACTCCGTGAGGCCCTCGACGACTCCCAGAATGATGGCAATGGCCAAGAGGTCCAAGCTCTGCTAGCTCCGATCCGGACGGCTTCCCAGCGCCCCTCGGCCTATCCCAGGCTGCTGCGGGCCTTTATTTTCTCGCGCGCGAACTTGGCGATCCCGGGAAGAAGCGAGAGAAAGATTACGACGGCGATCACGACATGGATCTGCTCCTGGATGTTCGGCACCATCCTGCCGAGAAAGTAGCCGGCGAGAGTCATGCTGGCGACCCAAAAGATGCCGCCGAAGACGTTGTAGGCCAGGAACCGGCCGTACTGCATTTTCCCCACCCCGGCCACCACCGGGGCAAAGGTCCTGAGGATGGGGATGAAGCGGGCGATAAACACAGTGAAGCCGCCGTATTGCTCGTAAAACTGCTTGGCCGTCAGCAGATGCTTGCGATGAAAAAAAAGCGAGTCCTCGCGCTTAAAGATCATAGGGCCGGTCTT
>JACPDC010000342.1 GCA_016184235.1 Deltaproteobacteria bacterium
TCGAGGAGATTCCGGTAGGCCCGCTGCGGGTCGGCAAAGCCGAGCCTTGCCAGTTCGGGGAGCAACAGCTCTTCCTGATCCAGGTCGTTCCAGATCTCGCTCAGGCCCGGGCCGCTGCGGGAGCGCAGCTCTTTTTGCGCGCCGTAAAAAAGCCTGTCGAAGGCCCGCCGCACGGAGGCGGTCCGGCTCAGCAGATCGCGGCGAAAGAGCTGCCACTCGCTTCGCCTGCCCCGCGCTTCGTAACCGAGCCGGCGGGCGAGCGCCCGCCGGCCCGCGTCGTCTCCGGGGATGGAATGGACATGGCCCTCCTGAACCATTTGAATCTTGTGCTCGACATCGCGCAGAAAGCGGTAGGCGTCGCTGAGTTTCGCCTTCTCCCGCGGGGAGATGAAGCCGTGGCCGGCGAGCAGCTCCAGGGCGCGCAAGGTGTTCTGCTGGCGCACGCCGGGCTCGGCGCCGCCGTTCAGGAGCTGCAGCGCCTGGGCAAAAAATTCGATCTCGCGGATGCCGCCGTATCCGAGCTTGACGTTGCTCTTTTCGTTTTGCGGGCCGAGGAGCTCCCGCTGGATGCGCATCTTCATGTGCCTTAGCTCCTCGATCGTCGTAAAGTCGAGGTAGCGGCGGTAGACGAACGGCTCGACATCGCGCAGGAACCGGGTTCCCAGCTCTGCGGCCCCGGCCACCGCTCTGGCCTTGATCAGGGCGGATCTCTCCCAGCACTGGCCCCAGGACTCGTAGTAGAGCAGGGCGGAGCCAAGGGATTGGACCAGGGGGCCGTTGCGCCCCAGGGGCCTGAGCCTCAGGTCGATGCGAAAGACGAAGCCATCCTCCGTGATATCTCCGACCACGCGGGTGATCCTCTCCGCCAGCGTGTGAAAGAATTGGCGCGGGGTTGTCTTCCCCTTGCCACCTCCGGCGCTCTCGCCCTCGTCTTCCTCGTAAAGGTAGATGATGTCTATGTCGGAGCTGAAATTGAGCTCTTCGCCTCCCAGTTTTCCCATGCCCAGGATCACGAAGCGGTTTGGTTTGTCGCCGCCGGGAAGAGAGAGCGCTCCGAAATCTTTTTCCACCTCCGACCGGCAGAAACGGTAGGCTATCTCCAGGGACGCCTCGGCCAGGGCGCTCAGCTCTCTTGTCGTTTCTTCGACGCTGACGGAGGGAGACAAGTCTCTCGCGCCGATGCGGAGGTACTCTCTTTGCTTGTGTCGGCGCAGCAGGCGGGCAAGCTCGTCCCCGGACGCGCACCGCCTTAGCGCGGGCGCCAGCTCGGCCAGATGGTCCGATGTGGTTTTCTGCTCTGTCGCAATCTGTCGCAGGAAAAGGTCAGGCCAATCCCGGCCCTGCCGGATCAGGACATCGCTCAGATAGGCGCTGCCGCCGAGGAGCCGGAACAGGGAAGGGAGATCGCTCGCGGGAATTTTATTGAAAGACTTTGCGCTCCCGCTCTCGATCAGCCGGGCGAGGTTCGCGCGGGCGAGCGCGGGAGAGGGGCTATTCTTAATCAGCCGCGCTATCTTTTGCCGATGGCCGAGAGAGGAGAGGAGTTTGCGCAGATCGTTCACGTTTTTAAGCTATTAGTTCCTTCGAAAAGCTTCAAGCCCTCTCCTCTTTTGATGGACAAGCCAGGCGGGCCGAGACCTAGCTTGACGACAGTCTCGTCATTTGTCATGATATATGACGATGGACTCGACAGAAACTCAGGGCTTGAGCAGCCCGTATATTGAACGGCTCCTTGATCTCCCGCGGCTGCTCTCGAAGCGATCCCATTTCCTCTTCGGCCCGCGCCAAACCGGCAAGAGCTTTCTCATCGCCCATACTTTGACTGGGGTGCGGCTCTACGACCTGCTGGAAAGCTCCACCTATGTTACGCTGAGTCAGAATCCCGGCCGGATCGCCGAGGAGCTTACCCCTCGGGACCGCACCGTGGTCATTGATGAGATCCAGCGCCTGCCCGAGCTTCTCAACGAGGTACACCGCCTGATCGAAAAGCGCGGCATCCGATTTCTGCTCACAGGCTCCAGCGCCCGCAAGCTCCGTCGCGGGGGAGTGAATCTGCTGGGGGGCCGCGCCCGAACGAAGTATCTCCACCCGCTTACCTACCGGGAGCTGGGCGCTCACTTCGACATCTACCGCGCTCTGGACCGGGGACTGTTGCCTGCGATTTACTTTTCGGACGACCCTAAAGCGGACCTGGACGCTTATGCGGGGTCGTATCTGCAACAGGAGATCGTAGCGGAGGGCGCTACGCGCAATGTGCCGGCCTTCAGCCGCTTTCTCAGGGTGGCCGCGTTGTGTAACGGCACCATCGTCAACTTCACTAACGTTGGCAATGACGCCCAGGTAGCCCGAACGACCGTCTATGAATATTTCGAGATCCTGAAAGACACCCTCGTTCTCCACGAGCTGCCCGCCTGGCGCAAGTCCAGGAAGCGAAAGCCGTTAGCTTCGTCCAAATACTATTTCTTCGATGTCGGGGTTGTTGCCGCGCTCCAGCGCCGGATATTTCATCCGGGTACGCCGGAATTCGGCCAGGCATTGGAGACCTATCTCATGCACGAGTTAGTCAGCTATAGGGACTACGTGTCCGAGGAGCCGGTGAGCTACTGGCGCTCCACATCCGGTTTCGAAGTCGATTTCATCATTGGCGATCACACGGCTGTTGAGGTCAAGAGCAAAGAGAATGTATCTCAGGCGGATCTTAAGTCGCTGTGCGCGCTGGCGGAAGAGCAAAAGCTCAAACGCTATTTGTGTGTGAGCTTTGAGAAACGGCGCCGCCAGGTCGGGGGGATCGCGGTTCTTCCGGTGCGGGAGTTTCTGGATACTCTATGGGCCGGGGGGTACTCCTAGGAGGTCTCTTGCGGGCTAGACTTGTCATAGTTTTCCCCAGCTTGTCACGCGGGCCGGCGTGATGCGGATCATCGGACGATCGTGGATCGCCATGCGGCGGTACTGGGGATATTTCTGCCGCAAGAGAAGCACGGCCTTTTTGTGTTGCTGTCCTCGGAACAGGATTGTCGCCCTTCCGGTAATCAGCGCATAGGCCAGCCTCTTCCAGTTCTCGTCGTAATGGTCGATGACAACGGCGACGCGGGGGTTGGCCCGGATGTTTTTGATTCTCTTGAGCTTCAGCGGCGAGCTTTTTTTGGGCTTCTCATCGATAGGGGAATAAAGCGCCTTCCCGTCGAAAACAAAGCAGATGGGAATGACGTGGGGCTGGCCGTTTCTATCGGTGGTCGCCAGGTGCGCGACGCGGGCGGAGCGGACAAAAAATTTGACCCTGCTGGTCACTTCCGTTAATAGTTCATTCGTATATTCGTTATTCGATTAGACGAGTCAACGTATAACGAGTAACGGGTTTTCTTAGATTTTGAATTCCCCCACCACATTCGGGGCGAAGACCTCTTCGACTTTGAGCGGCCTGTCGATCAGCCCCTGCTCCTGCATGTAGCGGATCAGGGTCTCGAGGACGTGGCGGTTGGGCTCGATGCCGTAGGGCCACCAGTCCGCTCCGAAAAGCGATTTCAGCTCTTCGACCTCGGCGAAGAGCCACGGCAGCGTGGCGGCGTGCGTGTTGGTGATCTTGAGCATCGCGCCGATGGCGCGCTCCTTCGCCTCTGAGAAGGCCTTGTAGAGACTGCGCGCGACCCAGGGGTGCTGCTCGTAAAGCGCCCTGCGGATGACCAGCACGTGCATGATGGGGAAGGTCTTGGTTCTCCTGTAATAGTCCATTTCGACTTCTTTGTAATTCGGGAAAAGGCGCCGGATTTTGGGCGACCCTTTGACGAACGAAGAAGGGGCCCGCGCCGAGATCAGCGCGTCGATCTCGCGGCTCTCGAGCATCCCGTTCAAGGTCTTGTCATCGGCGATGGGAGTCACCCTGATCTCAGGGGGAAGCTTCAGGGCCACGCGCTCCTTTCGCCCTGTCTCTTCCTGCCCGCCGACGAACCACTGCATCTCATGAGTCTTGACCCCGTAGTCGTCCTGGAGCATGCCGCGGATCCACACCGCGGCGGTGATGGAATATTCCGGGGCGCCGACTTTTTTGCCCTTGAAGTCCTGGGGCTTCTGGATTCCCGAATCGGCGTTGATGAAGATGCAGGAGTGTCTGAAAAAGCGCGAAGGAAAAACCGGGATCGCCGCGAAGGGGGCGTTGCCCCGGCTCACCATGGTGATCTGATTGGAAAGGGACATCTCGGAGGCGTCGAACTCCCTGTGGCCGCCCATGCGCCAGAAGATCTCCTCGGCCTGGAGCGGGAGATAATTGAGACGGATTCCCTCCGGCTGAACCGAGCCGTCCTGGAGCGCCTTGGTCCTGTCATAGTCGCCGCAAGCCACAGTGAGATGCAGTTTTTCCACGATGCCTCCTTGCAGGGGCAATAAACTTCGCCTGACTTCGTTTATCGCCTCTCGTCTCCTTGCAACGTACCGAAGGACGTACGCCTCAGTCGCCTCGAGGCTCGCGCCTCGTCATGCTCGCTTCTTGCCCCTGCATGCTGTTTTGACGATTCCACGTTCGATGTGTTTGGCTTTGCCCAACGACGCTCCAGGCTACTTCGTGTCCCAGCGGGAGAGCCTTTGGGCGATAGCAATCAGGATGATGGAGATGAGTGAAATGACCAGCCCGATCGCCGCCACGCGGCCGCGCATGCCGTCGAGATAGAGGAAATAGAGCAGCGGCCCGAGCGGCTCGGAGCCCGGGCTATAAAGGAACAGGGAAGCGCTGAACTCGCGCATGAAGATGGTGGCAAGAATGATCCAGCCGGCCACGACTCCCGGCCGCATCATCGGAATAAGGATGCGGCGAAAGGTCGCCAGAAAGCCGGCGCCACAGACGATGGAGGCCTCTTCGAGCTCGCGGTGGATCTGGATGATAGTGCTGCTGACTGCCCTGAGCCCGTAAGGGAGGAAGCGCGTGACATAGGCGATCATAATGATCCAGATCGTGGCATAGACGGGTATCGGGAAGTCCACGTAAGCCCAGAGGAGGCCGAGGGCGAGCGCAGTCCCGGGAAAGGCCCAGGGAATAAAAACCAATCCCTCCAGGAGACCTCTGGCCGCGATCTTTGTTCTCACCGTGATGTACGAGGTCAGTGAGGCCAGGAGCATGCAGAGAGAGGCCCCAACGATGGCTAAAAAGAGGCTGTTGCCGAAGGCCCGGTAAACCCTGTCGTTGTCCGCGATGTAGCGAAAGTTGTCGAGGGTCAGGTTCTTCCAGGTCTCCCAGGTGGGGACGTGGTAGTAAGGGAGAACCGACATGAGCAGCAGGACCATGAACGGCAGGATCACCATCAGGGTGAGAAGAATAAAGGCCACCGCCGAGGCGAGGGTTCTCCATCCGCCCAGATCGATTTGGTGCGGGCGAAAGCCCTTCCCGGTTACCGTGGAGAAGCTTTCGACCTGAGAGGTGAAACGGCGGTACAGATAAACAAAAACCAGCGCGATCACGAGGATCCCCACCCCGTAGGTCGCGGCGAGGTTGTGGTTGGTCGGAAAAGAGCCCAGGGCCTCGCGCCAGATCTTGGTCGTGAAGACTTCGATCCTTGCGGGCAGGGCGATGATGGCCGGAGTGTCGAAGCTTTCAACGGCCCGGACGAAATTCAAAGTCCCGGCCGCGAGCACAGCCGGCCTCATCAGGGGAAAGGTGATGCGCGTCGCCACGCCGAACTCGCCCGAGCCGAGGGTCTTGGCCGACTCCTCCAGGGCGGGATCCATGCTCTTCATGGCCGCGGCGATGATAAGAAAGGCGAGCGGCGTGAGAATCAAGCCCTCCACGAAGATCAGTCCTGGGATGGAATAGATGTTGAACAGACCGCTTTCCAAGCCGAACCATTGCATGAGTATGGCGTTGATCAGGCCGTTGTTCGGGTTCAGGAGCAGGACCCAGGAAATGGAAATCAGGATAGGGGGCATGATGTTGGGAACAATGGCCGTCAACTCGAAGAGCTTTCTAAAAGGCGCGTTGGTCCGGATCGTGATCCAGGCCAGGGTCAAGGCTAGAATCACGGAGAGTCCGGATGCTCCTATGCCGAAGATAAACGAGGTGAGGATCAGGCGGTAGGCCTCCGGATCCGAGTAGGCCTGGATATAGTTGTTGAGCGTAAAATGGCCCGGAACCCCGAGCGGCGCGTCGGTAAAGCTGCCGTACAGGAGAAAAAAGCTCGGGTAGAGGCTGAGAAAGGCGATGATTCCCGCCACTCCCAGGAAAACCCAATTCACGGGCTGGCTGAGGAATACTTGAGAAAGAGCTTGGAGTACTCCTTCTTTTTCTCGGCAAAGCCCTTCTTGTCCAGGTCCAGCATCTCGACGAACTGGATCTTGTCCGCGTCCGGCAGCGGCGGGTAGACCCCTTTGCGGTTTACGAACTCCCCCATCTTGGCCATGATGTTCATGCTCTCATCATCGAGGAAGTAGTCGATGAAGGCCTTGCCTCCATTGGGGTGCGGCGCCTTGTTGTTGAGCCCGAGGTAGTGGCCGTCTCCCATCATCTTGCCGAGTCTCACATAGTCCAGGGGCGCTCCCTTCTGGCCGAAGATGAAGACGTACTTCACGTAGGTGATCGCGATCGGGGTCTCTCCGGTGGTGACGCGCTCGGCGGCGGGAAGCAAGGATTCCACGAGGATGGGCTTCATCGCGGCCAAGTCGCGGATATATTTGTCCGCCTTCTCCTTACCCATCAGCTTGAAGAGGCTTGCGACCCACTGGGTGGTGGTGGTGTGCTGGGTGGGATCGGGCATGACGAGCTTTCCCTTGTACTTGGGGCTGATCAGGTCCTCGAGGGATTTCGGCGCGTCCGCGGGCTTTATCACGTTTTTGTTGTAGACCACTCCGACGATGACGTTGCGATATCTCGGGCCCAGATTGGGATCGATGGCGTCTTTGGGGAAATCGGCCGCGGAAGGAGAGTTGTATTTGGCGAAGATCCCCTCTTTCAGCATGATCTGCATCGGGTTGTCGTTGGTCAGGATGATGTCAAAGAGCGGCTTCCCGGCCCGATACTCGCCCATGGCCCGGTCCATCACCTTGGTGGCGGAGGCCCGCCAGTATTCCATCTCTATGCCGGTCTTTTTTTGGAAGGCCTTCTTGATCGTCCCGACGGTATCCGACTCCAGCGATCCATAGACCACAACCTTGCCCTCTTTTTTTGCCGCCGCGACGAGCTTGGCATCCTGACCCCAGGCTTGGGATGCAACGAAAAAGAAAGCGGCCGCGAAAACCGATAGACGCGTCCATTTTTTCGACATAGCTCCTTACCTCCCTTTCGATTCTATTAGACGAAAGCGGGAACAATAGTTTCAAATTTGAGAGTTGGAGTCAAGCCGCCCTCTGAGAGCGGAGGACTAACAGTCCTCGGGGGAGCGAGGCTTCCGGCCGCGGTCAATGAGTCTCTGCCTTGAGGAGGCCTTCAAGCCTCCCGGTGTGCCAAGGCCTGCTGGCTTGGTCGTGACGGCTTGCCAAGCACCACAGAAGTCGGGGTACCTGCGTGTTCGGATGCCCGCGTCCGTCAGCCTCGCCCCCCTCGACTCTCCACCTCCGGCGGTTCACTCCGGGAGCGAGGGAGGTTGCTGAGCAAACCCAAAGCATCGAACGTAAACGGTTCAAAGAGCCCACTGGCCCATTGCTTTGGGCGCGCGAAGCAACCTCCCGAGCGGCCCTTCGGGCTGTTGACGAGCGGGAAGCGGTCATATAAGGAATTTTTAAACTATGAACAACGGAGCTCGAAGACCATGGAAAAATTAGAGCTGCTCGTCAAAGGCGGAACGGTCTGGACACCCGGGGGCTTCATCGAAGCGGACATCGCCGCCGCCCGGGGCAAGGTGATCGCGCTGGGCAAGGCGGAGGCCTTCCCGGCCTCGGCCGATACCGTCATAGACGCGAAAGGCAAGGTGGTGCTTCCGGGATTGATCGACACGCATACGCACCACCGGGAGCCGGGATTCACGCACAAGGAGGACCTGACCACCGCGACTCAGGGGGCCGCGGCCGGCGGGGTGACGCTCTCGATCGGCATGCCGAACGTCGATCCGCCGACGACGACGGTGGAGCGCTACCGCGACGTGATCGAGTTGAGCAGGAAAAAGGCGATCGTGGACTTCAACCACAATCCCTCGGGGACGGTGCCGGAGCAGATCCCCGGGCTCGCTCAAGCGGGCTGTCTCGCCTTCAAGATCTTCATGGTCAGGGACACCGGAAGGGATTACCCCCACATGCCCGGCATCGGGCTCCACAACCACGGCGCGCTTTTCCGCTGCTTCGAGGAGGTGGCCAAGACCGGCCTGCCGCTCATGATCCATCCGCACGATCAGGACCTGATGGACGTTATCGAGCAGAGATACTGGGAGAGAGGCGACCGGAGCCCGCAGGCCTACGCCAGGGCCTACCGCGATTTCGACGGGATCATCTGGGATACCGCCATCGCGACCATCTTGCGCTTTCAGAAGGCCACCGGGGTGAAGCTGCACATCCTGCACACCAGCACGCCGGGCGGATTGGAGATGGCGCGGCGGGCCAAAGGGGAGGGGCGCCCGGTGAGCGTCGAGGTCAACCCCTGGGC
>JACPDC010000343.1 GCA_016184235.1 Deltaproteobacteria bacterium
AAGACCATCGGCATAACCACTTTCGGCTCGCTCCCGGATGTCGCCATCCGTCTGGTTCTGAGGCAATGGGGGATGAACGCGGACAAGGATGTGAAGCTCGTCCAGGTGGGGAGAATGACCGATATGGTGGTCGCCTTGTCGGGGAGGAAAATCGAGGCGGGCGTCATCTCCGATCCGACCTCTTTTCAAGCGGAAAAACTGGGTATGAAAAGGCTTCTCGATATGGCCGATGTGGATGTGGAGTTCGCCAATGTGGCCGTGGCGGTCAGCCGGGCCTACACGAAGTCGCACCGGGACGTGGTCCTCAAGTTTCTGAAGGCCTATGTGGAGGGGACCCGGCGCTTCATGACGGACAGGGAGTTCGGGATCAAGGCGCTCAGCAAGTACACCGGGAGCCAGGATCAGGAGATTCTCGGCAAGACCTACGATCTCTTCGCCTCGAAATACATCAAGAAAAATCCGGCTCTCTCCCTCAAGGGGGTGGAGGCCACCCTGGTGATGATCGCGGACAGAAATCCCAAGGCCAAAGGGCGCAGGGCCGAGGAGTTTGTCGATACGAGCTTGATGGAGGAGTTGGAGAAAAGCGGCTTCCTGCGGTAAGAAAGGGGGAATAGGCCATGAAAACACTTTGCCGGCTCTGCCTGATCTTCTGGATCTTTGCGACTCTTCTGCGCCCGGCGGAGACGGAGGGGGCGAGCCTCACCCGAATCCGCGCCGGCTACCCGTCTCCCAGCGCCACCTTTTACCCGTTGTTCGCGGCGAAAGAGGGGGTATCGGGACAGCTGGATTTTTCCACGATCTCCGCCGTGGTCTATCTCCAGGCATCGGTGGAGGGGGCGGATCTCATACAAGTGGCGAGCTCCATCGACAACCAGTTAATGAAGCTGATGGTCCACCCCTCCATCTCAAAGCCCGCCGACCTCAAAGGGAAGACGATCGCGGTCACCCGTTTCGGCTCGCTCACGGATCTGCTCGTCCGCCCCGTGCTCAAGAATTGGGGACTGGAGCCCATGAAGGATGTAAACCTCATTCAAATCGGCAGGATGCCGGACATGGCGCTGGCCGTCTCTCAGAAGCGGGTGGAGGGCGGAGTCATCTCCTTTCCCACTTCCTTGAATGCCGAGAAGATGGGCGTCAAGACCCTCCTGGACTTTGCCGACTCGGGCTTCGACATCCCCGCCACCACGGTGGTGATCAGCCGGAAATACGGCCAGACGCATCGAGAGGCGGTGCTCAAATTTCTCAAGGCCTACATCGAGGGAACCCGCCGCCTCCTGACGGACAGGGAGCTGGGCATCAGGGCGCTCAGGAAGTACGGAGGGGTCAGCGACCGCGATCTCCTGGCCTACACGTATGACCTCTTTACCACCCGCTATATAAAGAAGATTCCAAAAATCAATCCCAAAGGGGTGGCCAATTCGCTCAGCTTGATCGCGGAAAACAATCCCAAGGCGAAAGGGCGCAAGGCGGAAGAATTCATGGACACAAGTTTTATGGATGAGCTGGAAAAAACCGGTTTTATAAAGTCGGTTTGGCCGTAAGGAGCGGGCCCGTGACTGTGATGGATAGAGAAAAGCTTCGACGCTTATTCACTCGCGCCGGCGTCATTGGGGTCGTCTTCTTTTTCTCCGCGGTCACTGCGCTTTTTGCTCAGCCGGGACTGGAGAAGATGCACGTAGGCTACAGCGCGCAGGCCGGCGCCTTCGCGCCGATCTGGATCACCAAGGAAGCGGGCTTGTTCAGGAAGCACGGCCTGGATGTCCATCTGGTGTTCATCCCGGGCGGACCGACGGCGGCCGCTGCGCTGATGGCCGGGGAGGTGCAGGTCGTCGCCATGGCCGGCCCCGCTATCGTGACGAGCAACCTTGCCGGCTCGGATCTGGTCATGATCGGAGGGATCGTCAACACCTTCGCCTTTCAGTTTGTAACGGTCAAATCGATCACCTCTCCCGGCCAACTCAAAGGCAAGAGAATCGGCGTCAACCGCTTCGGGGCGGCCCCGGACGTCGCCGCCCGTTATGCGCTGGGGCGTATGGGCATAGATCCGCGCGAGGTGATTATCCTCCAGCTCGGCGAACAGTCTACGCGGCTCGCCGCCATGAAGACAGGCCAGCTCGAGGCCGCCATCCTGCTTCCGCCGATCACCACCCTGGCGCAGAAAGAGGGGATGAACGTGCTGATGGACATGTCGGAGCTGGGCGCCGAGTTCCAGATTACGGGCCTTGCCGGCAGCCGAAGCTTCACCGTGCAGAAGCGGCCGTCGGCGCTGAAGTTCATGCGCGCCTTTGTCGAGGGAATTCACTTTTACAAGACGCGCAGAAAAGAGAGCATGGCTATCATCGCCAGGTACATGCGCACGGACGACATGGAGGCGGTCGGGGCGACCTACGACTATTTCGCCACCAAGATCGTTCCCAAAAAGCCCTATCCGTCGGTCAAAGGGGTCAAGGCCCTTCTCGACCTCGCGGCGAAAGATAGACCCGAGGCGGCGAAGGTCTCACCCGAGCGTTTTGTCAATCTCACGCTTTTGAAGGAGCTGGACGACAGCGGCTTCATAGATCGGCTGTATCAATGACGGTAACGATATAAGAAGAGAGGAGAGTTCTTCGGATGGCTGAGCCGGGAAGCAAGGAACGGACCGCCTCGCAGGCCTATCTGGAAGTGGCGGCGGCGCATGGGATCGAATACGTTTTCGGCCTGCCCGGAACGAGCGGCCAGGAGTTCATCGGCACGATCGCCGATCAGGAGAAGATCCGCTTTATCCTGGCGCTCCACGAGACCTGCGTGGTCTCCATGGCCGACGGTTACGCGCGCGTCACCGGCCGACCGGCGCTCGCGCAGGTGAGCACCTTTCCGGGCACGGCGAATGCCGTGGGCGCCCTCTACGACGCCTTCAGAGACCGATCCCCCGTGGTGGTTACGTCCACGCACGTCGATACGAGGATCATGGGCCGGGATTCGCACACGGAAGGGCGGGACCTGATCGAGCTGACCAAGCAGTTCGCCAAATGGAGCTGCGAGGTCCACAGGGCGGACCGCATCCCGGAGATATTGAATCGGGCCTTCAAGGTGGCCTCGACCCCGCCCAAAGGGCCGGTCTATCTCTCTCTGCCGAGCAATCTTCTGGCCGAGCCGGTGAACGTGGCGAATCCCGACGCGGAGCGTTTCCGCATCGTGCCCCGGATGGCGGGAGACCCGCAGGCGCTCAAAGACGCGGCGCGCTTCCTTGCCGAGGCCAAGAGGCCGTTGATCATCGCCGGCAGCGGCGTGGCCACCGCCGGCGGGACCGGGGAGCTCGTGAAGCTCGCCGAGATGGTCGTGGCGCCCGTCGTGATGGAGCCGCGCTATTCCTTTCTCAGTTTTCCGACGAGCCACCCTTACAGTTTCCAGATCCCGGAGCGGCAGGTAAGCTTCAAGCTGCCCCAGTGGGGCGAGCCGGATCTGATCTTCGCCGTCGGCTGCCGCTTGATCCGCGAATACCGCTACCTCGCGGAGCCGGTGATCCAACCCGGGACCCGCTGCGTTCACATCGAGGAGGATCCCTGGGAGATCGGCAAGCTCTTTCCCGTGGACCTGGGAATCGTGGCCGACGCCAAGAGCGCCTTAAGCTCCCTGATCGAAATCTTCCCGGCGTTTTCCGAGCGCTCCAACGGGAGCCGCAGAGCCGAGCGGCTTCAGTGCCTCAAGAAGGCGAAGGAGGAGGCCAGGGCCGAGTTGGAGAAGAGAGCGCAGGATGGATGGGACGCGACTCCGATCCATGCGGCGCGGCTGGTTCGGGCGATGGACAAACTGCTGGAGCGGGATACGTTGATCGTCAATGAAAGCCCGACGAGCAAAGACATCCTCATGTCCAACTTTCAGTTCACGCCCGGCAGGTCTTATTTCTCCAACTCCTCCGCGGGATACCTCGGCTGGGGCCTCGGCGCGGCCATCGGCGCGCAGCTCGCCTCTCCCGGCCGCCGCGTGGCGGCCTGTCTTGGCGACGGCAGCAGCATGTTCGGCATCCAGGGTCTGTGGACGCTTGCGAAATACCGGATTCCTCTCCTGGTGATCGTGTTCAACAACCGCGCCTATATGGCGGTGAAGAACCAGTTTCGCGGCCCCGAAGAAAAAATCAGGGTCGCCGCCGAGCTGGGCGCGGAGCTGGTGGGTCCGGACTTGAATTTTGCCAGATTGGCCGACTGCTTCGGCATCTTCGGCCAGCGGGTGGAGGAGCCGGAGGCCATAGAACCCGCCCTAAAGCGGGCGATGGAGCAATCCGGGCCGGCGGTGGTGGACGTGGTCATCAGCCAAAAGAGCAGAAAGGATTGAAAGGGGAGCGAAAATGAAGGAGGAAGCTAAAGCGGCTTTCAAGAAAGCCGCGCTCGGCGCCGAAAACAGCGCCTACGACGTCATCGCCAAGCTGGATCCGGAGTATTTCGAGAAACTCAAGGGGCTCTACGTCGACGCCACCTTCGGCCGGGAAGGCGCGCTGCCGCGAAAGACGAAGGAGCTGATCATGGTGGGGATTTGCTGCGCGCTCCTGCGGCCGCGCGGCATTCGCGTTCACAGTGAACGGGCGCTCAAGCTGGGCGTTACTCCTAAGGAAGTGCTCGAAGCCATGGAAGTTGCCGCGATTCCCGGCGGGATGCCCGGGTTGTGGTTGGGGGTGGAAACGCTCCAGGAAATACTGAAATCAAAAGGACAGGAATTTAAATGACCGAGAGAAAACCCGGCCCGCTGGAGGGAATCCGGGTGCTGGATCTGACGCGGGCCCTGGCCGGTCCTTACTGCACGATGTTTCTCGGCGATCTCGGCGCCGAGGTGGCCAAGATAGAACAGCCTCAAGTCGGCGATGACACGCGCGGCTGGGGACCCCCGTTTGTGGGGAAGGAAAGCGCCTACTTCCTCGCCATCAACCGCAACAAGAAGAGCATTACGATTGACTTGAAGTCCGACCAGGGCGTCGAGTTGATCCGCCGCCTCGCCGGGAGGGCCGACGTTTTCGTCGAGAACTTCCGCCCGGGGATCCTGGAGCGTTTAGGTCTGGGGGAGCGGGAGCTGCGAGGTCTGAATTCCCGCTTGATCTACGCCTCGCTGTCCGGCTTCGGGGCGGACGGGCCGATGAAGGATTGGCCCGGTTATGATCTCGTTGTCCAGGCGTGGGGCGGCTTCATGAGCATAACGGGGATGCCCGACGGCGAGCCGACCAAGGTGGGGGTCGCCATTATTGATATCGTTGCAGGTCTGATGCTTGGGAAGGCCATCGTCGCGGCGCTTTTTGCCCGGGAGCGCACCGGCGTCGGCCAAAAGATCGATACCTCGCTGCTCGAGGCGGAGGTCGCATGTCTCATCCCTTATGGGAGCGACTATCTGGCGAGCGGAAAAGTCCCCGGCCGGTGGGGAAACTCCCACCCGAATATCGTTCCCTACCAGAGTTTTAAAACCCGGGATGGTTATCTGGTGGTCGGCGCCGCGAGTGAAGGAAACTGGCGTCGTCTTTGCCAGGCCATAGAGATGGCCGAGCTGGCCGATGACTCCCGGTTTGCTAAAAACGCGCAGCGCGTCGAGAACAGGGAAGAGCTGATCCGCATCCTGGCGTCTGTTTTTCTCAAGCGTGACACCGCCGCCTGGATCGAATTCCTGACTGAGGCCGGGATCCCGTGCGCCCCGGTGAACACGATCGATCAGGTTTTTAGCGCCCCCCAGGTTCGGCACAGGGAAATGTTGATTGAAGTGGAGCATCCCACAGCGGGAACAGTCCGCATGGCCGGTCTGCCGGTCAAGTTTTCGGCCACGCCGGCCTCTGTCCGGCTGGCGCCGCCTCTGCTCGGCCAGCATAACGAAGAGATTTTAAAAACCTGGCTTGGAATGGGCGGTGAGGAGATCGAAGAGCTGAAACGAAAGAGCGTCGTATGAAGGGCATCACGTTTGAGGGATTCCATCCCGGCGATCGTTTCGTGACCGGCCGGCGCACGGTCACCGAGAGCGATATTGTGCAGTTCGTCCATCTCGCAGGTCTCTTCGAGCCTCTGTTCATCGACGCCGAGTATATTCGCGACGAGAGCCTCTTCGGCGAGCGCATCGCCCCCGGAAGCCTCACCTTCGCCATGGCCGAAGGTCTCACGGTCCAGACCGGGATCATTCACGGCACGGGGATGGCCTTTGTCGGCATCGATAAGATGAAGCTTTTCGGCCCGGTCAAAGTCAACGACACGATCCAAGTCGACATCGAGGTCCTCGACACCAAGGCGGTTCCTGCGCGCGGCGGAGGCATCGTCCGCTACCGCCAGCAGGTCCGCAACCAGCGCGGCGAGAGGATCATGGAATACGATGTCGCGCGGCTGATCCGCGGCGCCAAGCCGGATTGACAAATGAATTCACTTCCCAGATTCGGCATCCTGCTGCCGACCCGCGAGGTGGTCCTTTCAGGCCGGTCCGATCCCGCCAGTATTTACGGTCTGGCCGATCGAGCCGAGGCCCTGGGGTTTCACTCCGTTTGGGTCGGCGACAGCGTTATCGCCAAGGCCCGGCTCGAAGCGCTGACGACCCTCGCCGCCGTCGGCGCCCGGACTACCCGGGTCCGGCTGGGGACGGCGGTTTTTCTGGCCGTTCTGAGAAATCCCATCCTGCTCGCCTACACGGTGGCGAGCCTGGATTGGCTGACAGCCGGGCGTGTGGATCTCGGCATCGGTTACAGCAGACCCAACGACCCGGTCCAGGAGCATGAGTTCGAGGTGCTGGGCCTCTCGACCGGCAAACGCATCAAGATGAGCGAAGAGCTTATTCAGGTGATGCGGCGGCTATGGCGCGAGAATGATGTCTCGCACGCCGGCGCGTTCAGCAGCTTTG
>JACPDC010000344.1 GCA_016184235.1 Deltaproteobacteria bacterium
GCAGAAGGGCAAGCCCGAAGGCCCCTTCGGCGAATGGACCGGCTATTACGGCAGCGGCGTGCGCGAAGAGCCTTATATGGACGTCAAGGCGGTTTACTACCGCAACAATCCTATTATGCTGGGATGCCCACCGCAGCGGCCGCCCGACGAGATCTCCCGCTACCGCTCGATCCTGCGCTCCGGACTCCTCAAGCAGGCGCTGGAGAAGGCCGGCCTTCAAGGCATCAAGGCTGCCTGGGCGAGCGAGGTCGGAAATACGCGGATGCTTCTTTGCATCGCCATCGAGCAGCGCTACGGGGGCCACGCCACGCAGGTCGGCCACGTCGCCTCCCAGTGCCACATCGGCGCCTATGCGGGGAAGTACGTGGTGGTGGTCGACGACGACATCGACGTCACCAACCTGGAAGAGGTCGTCTGGGCCATGATCACGCGCTCGGATCCGGCCAATTCCATCGATATCATCCGTAACGCCTGGTCCACGCCGTTGGATCCAAGAATCCCGCCCGAAGACAGGGCCAAGGGACAACTGACCAATTCACGCGCCATCATCGACGCCACGCGCCCCTACGCCTGGAGAGACAAGTTCCCCAAGGTCAACTCGCCGAGCGCCGAGTGCGCGCGCAAGGCCCGCGAGAAATTCTCCTACCTGCTTGGAGGCTAGAGGCTCCGAGGGGCAACGCTTCCGAGCGCAGCCGATGGACCGAGTCCTCGGTGAGCGCGCTCTCGGCTGCGGCCGATAGACCTCTGCTTAAACCGAAGCTTTCGAGTCGGACGTCCGCAGCCTCACTCGCGCTCCCCTCGGTCGCCCCGTAAAGTGAGGGGGCTTGCCAAGCGAGCCGAAAGCACCAGTCGTGCAGGTTCAAAGAGCCCACGTCTCTATTGCTTTCGGCGAGCGAGGTGAGTCCCCGAACGAGTTCCCGACGAGACGGTGAGCCAAGAGGATAGGGAGGTCCCTTTCTCCCCTATTGCACTGAGCCCGCCTCTGTTGTATTGGATTCATCCGACGCAATTCGCGTCCAATCTCACAAACGGAGGGGACCCATGTACCAAACCAATATGTACGAAGGCATGCTGGCGGAGACCGTCACCATGCAGGGCCACAAAGGGGACAAGATCAACGCCTATTTCGCCAAGCCGCTGGGCGATGGTCGCTTTCCGGGAATGGTCGTGATCCATCACGCACCCGGCTGGGATGAATGGTACCGGGAGTGCGCGCGCAGGTTCGCACATCACGGTTATATGGCCATCTCCCCCAATCTCTACTTCCGCGACGGCCACGGCACCCCGGAGGACGTGGGCGCCAAGGTGCGCGCCGGCGGCGGCGTGCCTGACGATCAGGTATTAGGCGACCTGGAAGGATCGATGCAGTTCCTGCGCTCACAGCCCAACCTGAACGGTAAGATAGGCGTCTTCGGCACCTGCTCCGGAGGGCGCCACGCCTTCCTCGCCGCCTGCCGCATGAAGGGCTTCGACGCGGCCGTCGAATGCTGGGGCGGGCGCGTGGTGATGGCCAAGGAAGATATCACTCCCAAGCATCCGGTCGCGCCGATCGACTACACCAAGGATCTCTCCTGCCCGCTGCTCGGCCTTTTCGGCAACGATGACAAGAGTCCCTCGCCGGAGCAGGTGAACCAGCATGAGGCGGAGCTCAAGAAACACGGCAAGAACTACGAGTTCCACCGCTACGACGGCGCCGGACATGGCTTCTTCTACTATGACCGCCCCGCCTATCGGCAGGAGCAGGCAGTGGACGGTTGGAAGAAAATTTGGACCTTCCTGCCGAAGTATCTGGGCCAATAAAGGAGTTGCGTATGTGCACGATGATTGCCAATCAAACGCTGATTAACGGCAGCGGCAAAGGGACGGACGGCTGGTTCGAAGTGCGCCAGGTCAACGTCTCGTACGATCATCCCTACCACGCGCCTCTGGAGCACGCCCTCAACATCGACTTCGTCAACGAGGCCGAGGGGCCGGGCGCGCGCGTGGCCGTGGAGCTGACGCTCGAGTCGGCCCGCGAACTGGTGAAAAGCATCGAGGCGGTGCTGGCGCGCGCCGAGATGGGCGGCTATGTGGATGAAACGCTGAAAGCGGAAGGATGAAAACGGAAATGCCGGAAAGGGGGACGGAAAGTTGAGCGCGCCAAAAGAGGCTGGCAGGATTATCGATGGCGACGGCCACGTGATGGAGGATATCGCCGCTATCTGGAAGCGGATGCCGGAGGACTACGTCGGCAAGAGCTTCTCGGACATCCGCGGCAAGAGCCCCTTCCCTCCCATAGACCACCTCCATTCCGCCAACCGCCACTTCACGCCGGGCGGCGCCTTTGCCAATGTCGGGCGCGAGGGCTGGGAGGAATTTCTCGACCAGGTCGGCATCGGCATGACCGTGCTCTACACCAGCGCGGGGCTGAGCTTCGGCAAGATCGTGAGCCGCGACTGGGCTATCGAGCTGGCACGCGCCTACAACAACTGGATCTATGATACCTACCTTTCCAAAGGCAGCCGCTTTAAGGCGGTGGGGCTCATCCCGCTGCAGGAGCCGAAGGAGGCGGTCGCCGAACTTAAGCGCATCGTCGGGGAGCTGGGCTTCGTCGGCGCGATGCTCCCCTCGACCGGCGCGAACCTGCCGCACCTCGGCTCCGAGCAATTCTGGCCCATTTACCGGGAGGCGGAGCGTCTCGGATGCGCTCTCGGCATCCACGGCGGCGCCCATGAAGGGATGCTGATGGATGATATGAGTCCTTACGCCCCGGTGAACGCCCTGGGCCATCCTGTAGGGCAGATGGTGAGCTTCGCGGGCATTGTCTTCAACGGGATATTCGACAAATTCCCCGGCCTGCGCATCGGCTTCCTCGAGGCGGGATGCGCCTGGCTGCTCACCTGCATGGAGCGCTTCACCCGCTCCTGGGCGAGCCACGTCCAGTACGACCCGCGCGGCCGCTTTCTCAAGCTCCGCCAGGGAGAGACTGTAGGCGACTACATCAGCCGCCACATCGACGAGGGGCGGATCTTCCTCGGCGTGGAGGGAAACGAGCTCACGATCGCCGAGGCGGTCCGGCTGGTAGGAAACAAGCCCTTCATCTTTTCGTCAGACTACCCGCACGAAGTGGACACGGAAACCTGCAAGGCCGAACTCGAGGAGCTGCATGAAAACCCGCGGCTCGCGGCCGAAGATAAAGAGGCGATCCTGTTTCGCAACGCCACCCGCTTCTACCGCCTGCCTTTATAAATTTGTGACAATTGAGCATTAGAACATTGGACCGCAATGGAGCACGTTGACTCCCAATCCACTGCTCCACTGGTCCACTGCTCCATTGCTCCAAAGCAAACGCGCTCACTGCGTTTGCTTTAAATCGGCGGTCGCTTCTCGTACCAGCGGGCGCGCTGCTGGTAGGCATAGGCGGCGCCGAGCACCGTCGCTTCATCGAACGGCTTTCCCACAAGCTGAAGCGCCACGGGAAGATTGGAGCGGGTAAAGGCGCAGGGGACGTTCATCGCCGGGAGCCCGGCCAAATTGAAGGGCGCGAGAAAGTCCGGGGCGAGATGTTTGAAGAGCGTATCGAGCGCTCCGGTCTCCTCGAAGGTCGGCGCCGGCGCCGGCTGGCCCGGCAGGGCGAGAATATTGACTTTGCGGAAGACTTGGGCGCATTCCTCCCTCAGCCTGGTCCGGATCCGCTGGGCTTGAATGTAGTCGGATGAGTTGGTGAGCAGTCCAAGATAGATTCGCGCGCGCCGCGCCGTCCCGGCGTTCTTGAGGAGCGTCCGGTTCTCGCTCCGGTGCGCCGCAAAGTGCTCATTATAATAGATGACCGCGTTCGCGATCGTGGCGACTTTAAGCGCCGGGATCGCGACTTCCTCGACGCGCGCCCCCAAAGCCGCCATCTCTTCGATTGCCTTATCGACGAGCGCCAAGACCTCCGGATCGGTGCGGCTCCGGCATTCCTCGATGTGGCTGCGCGGCACGCCGACCACTATCCCCTTTAGATTCTCCTTGAGCGCCGCGCTGTAGTCGGGCACCGGCATATCGATCGAGGTGGGATCTTTCGGATCGTAGCCCGCGATTGCCCGGAGCATGTAGGCCGCGTCCTCGACCACCCAGGTCATCGGGCCGCAGGTGTCGAGCGACCAGCCGAGCGGCGCGAGCCCGCGGCGGCTTACCCGGCCGTAAGTCGGCTTCAGCCCCACGATGCCGCAGAGCGAAGCCGGGTTTCGAATCGAACCGGCCGTATCTTCTCCGAGCGCGCCCAGGCAGAGGCCGGCGGCGACTGCCGCCCCCGAGCCGGTGCTGGAACCCCCGGTGATGCGGCTTAGGTCCCACGGATTGCGCGGCTGCGGCAGCTCTTCGGGGAGGCTCGACATCATGAGCTTCCCGAGCATGACTGCTCCCGCCTCGCCCAGCTTCCGGACCGCCGTTGCGTCCTCCGTCGCCTGCGCGGCCTTCGAGTCCCTTCGTCGAATGCGCGCGGGGAGCCCTTTCAAATCCAACTGATCCTTCACCGCAACCGGGATGCCATGAAGCGGCCCGCGATAGTTGCCTTTGAGAATCTCGCCTTCCGCCGCGCGGGCCTCCGCCAGCGCGCGCTCCGCCGCGAGATCCAGATAGGCATGGAGCCGGCTGTCGACCGCCTCGATCCGCTTTAAGAGCGCGGTCGTAAGCTCTACGGGAGAGAGGGCGCGCCTGCGGATCAGTCCTTGCGCTTCATGGATCGTGAGGTGGTGGAGCGGCTTTTCCGGCGCGGCCATGACATCAATCCTCGGGTAGCGTGCGTTGCGGCTGAAACGTAGGCCCGATCTCCGCTTCGCCTACATCGTAAGAATGAAGCAGCTCGAGCGCTTTCCTGTAAGTATCGAGAAGTTTGCCGAAGCGTTCGATATCATCCTCTCTCACTTCGACTCCTTCCCGCGCCAGCAATGCTCTCAGCGCCTCTTCGGTCCGCCTTTCCATCTTTGCCGTCCCCCTTCGGTCGGAGGCCACTCTATCGCCCGGTCCCGCCGGGCGTCAAGCGCCGCAGCGCCGAGCAGATCTCCTCGGCCCGGCTACCGCGCCAGGTAGCCCTTCTCTCGGTAATAGCGCTCAGCGCCCGGATGGAGGGGGATGTCGAGCGGGCTCTCTTCGCTGCTCCTGCAAAATGAAGACATGGGAGGGATCTCGGCCGAGTCGTAGGGAATCTCCTCCCGGATCCGCTCCAGGACGCCGATCATGTGATAGGCGATGTCGTCGGGCAGCTCTGCATGCGTGACGATCGGCCAGCCGCTGTAGTCGATCACCTCCGTCGGCCCGTCGAAGCTCCCCTGGAGCCGGCCGCCGGCAAGCGGCGCGCGCTTGAAGCCGTAGCCGGCAAGCTTGGCGAGCGCCTTTTTGGAGAACGGCAGGAAAACCCAGCCCTGCTTTACCGCCACCTCGCCCCAGGAATCCAGCCCCTCGTCGATCACCGCATTGATCTCGCCGGAGATGATCCCGTCGCGGCGGCGCGGGTTGCTCGGCCGGACCACCGGCTCGATGACCCCGCCCCATTCCGTGAAGGACTCGACCTTAAGCCCGTGTGCCTTGAGCATCATGCGGATGGCGAAGTCGACGCAATCGTTGGTGGCCAGCGAGACGCTGAGCTTGGGCCGCTTCTCTTTAAGCTCCTCCATGGAGCGGATGCCGAGCCTGGAATCCACCGCCATCACCAGCCGATCCCACGAGGGGAAAACAGCCAGCGCCCTTATCGGCAGCGGCCTGCGGAACGGCCCCTTTCCGTTGTGGGCCATCGTGGTGATGACCGAGGGGTTGATCCAGGCGATGTCGATCTTCTTTGTGCCCACGAGCCGCGCCCCTTGCACGCCGCTGCACCAGGCCGGGCTCACCGCGATGGTCAAGGGATAGGGTGGGCCGCCCGCGCCGGCGCCGCCGGGCATCTCCACCATCAGCCGCACCGCGCTGGTCAGAAGCGTCGGCACATCCTCATAGAGCCCCGCCAGCATCCTCGCGGCAATGCGCGCGCGCATCAGGCTGGCGCTCATCGGCTTCACGCTGCGATCGTCGTAGGCCACCCGGTCTCTCCTTTGCTGTTCTGAATGAATCACAGGTAGTCGGAAAAAAACTCTCTGTCAACACGTTGCCGGGTCTCTTAGCCTGTTGCTTTAGCCGGGATCGTAAGTACAATTACCTGGATTTCCTTAATCTCAGCAAAGGGAGGAGAAA
>JACPDC010000414.1 GCA_016184235.1 Deltaproteobacteria bacterium
CTGCCGTCCGTTTGAATGGATGAAGGACTTCCCGCCCGTGGCCGAATCCAGCCCGGAGCTGAAGGAGAAGATCAGGGCGAAGTGGAAGAAAGTGATCGAAGGATAGATAATCGCAGTCGTGCGAGAGAGGGGCTCGATGGGGCCCCTTTCTTTTTTGTGCGGCTTTAAATGACTATGGCGAGGCAAGAATTCAAATTCGTCGGCCGGAACGTTCACAGGGTGGACGGGATCGAGAAGGTAACGGGCAAGGCGAAGTTCACCGGGGATATCAGGATCCCCGGCATGCTCTACGGCAGGATCCTGCGCAGCTCCTATCCGCACGCCCGCATCTTAAATATTGACAGCTCTCGAGCCGAGGCGCTCCCCGGCGTCGCCGCGGTGCTCACCGCGGCCGATATCGGAGAACTAGACCCCTATTATAACGGCCGTCCGGTCATCGCCATCAAGAAAGTCCGCTATGTGGGCGAGCCGGTGGCGGCGGTGGCGGCCGAGGATCAGGAGACTGCCGAGGAGGCCCTTTCTCTCATCAACGTCCAGTACGACGAGCTTCCCGCGGCCGTGGGGCTGGACGCGGCGCTCGCCAAAGGCACGCCGTTGATCCATGAGAACCTGAAGGACAACATCTGCGGCCACGAGCATGTCGAGAAGGGGGACATCGAGCAGGGCTTCGCCGAGTCCGACGAGATCTTCGAGGACCATTTCACCTTTCCCATGGTCTATCACTACGCCATGGAGCCGCACTCGGTCATCGCCGATTTCGACGACGAGGGGATCGCGGTCTGGTCCTCGGCGCAGCACCCCTTTCAGGTGCGCGGCGATATCGCCAAGCTCTTCGGCCTCCATCCGACCAAAGTAAGAATGGTGATCCCCTTCCTGGGCGGCGGCTTCGGCAGCAAGTCCTACACGAAGTTCGAGCCGCTGGTGGTGGCCCTGGCGCGCAAGGCGAGGAGGCCGGTGCGAATCTGCAACTCCGTCACCGAGTCGATGCTGACTGTGCGCCGGCATGGCGCCAGAGTGAGACTCAAAACCGGGGTCAAGGGCGACGGCACTCTGATGGCGCGCGAGGCCGAGATCTACCTCGATACCGGCGGCTACGCGGACAACGGCCCCGCGGTCGCCATTCGCGCGGCGACCAGGGTGCTGGGTCCTTACAAAATTCCCCACATTAAGACCGACGCCTACGCGGTCTATACGAATTCCGGCTCGGCCGGCTCCTTCCGCGCCATCGGCGCGCCGCAGACGATCTTCGCCTGCGAATCCCAGATGGATATCATCGCCGCGAGACTCGGGATCGATCCGGCGGAGCTGCGTCTCAAGAATTTTCTCAAAAAAGGGGAGGAGCTTCGGCCCAAGCTGCGCGGGATGGACGCGAACCTCGCCTCGAGCATGAAGAAACTCGTCTCGGCGAGCCAGTGGAAGAGGCGCTCGAAAAAGAAGGGCGCGGCAATAGGGCTGGGCTGCGGCGCGACCAATGCCGGGGCGACGCCGATCTCGGTGGCGATGGTGCGGCTCCAGCCCGAGGCAGCACGGAGATGGGGCAAGGGGTAAGGACGGTTCTCTCTCAGATCATCGCGGACGAGCTGAGCCTGCCGCTCGAAGCCATTCACATCGGCGGCGCGGATACCAAAGTCACCCCTTATGATGCCTCGACAGGTTCGAGCCGCTCGACCACGCTCATGGGGACGGCGGTTCTTAAAGCGGCGCGCGATCTTAAGAGCCAGCTCCTTAAAATCGGCGCCGAGGCCTTTCGTGCCAAGCCGGGCCAGATCAGCCTTGCCGACGGCGCCATGATCTGCGGCGAGATGAGGCTCACTTTTAAAGAGGCGATGCGGCAGCGCTTCGGCGGCGCCGGCGGGGAGCTGATCGGCAACGGCGACGTCGGCCCGGAGATCACCGGCACCCTGCCGGTCTTCTGGGAGATCGGCATGGGCAGCGCGGAGCTGGATGTGGACGAGGAGACCGGCGCGGTCACGATCAAGCGTTATGTTTCCGTGGCGGACGTGGGCAAGGCGATTCATCCTGAAGGCTGCGTCGGGCAGGAAGAAGGCGCGGCGATGATGGGGATCGGCCATACCCTGTTCGAGCAGATGGTCTATGAGCCGGGAGGAGAGCTTATCAACTCCAATCTCGTCGACTACCGCGTCCCGGGCTTTAAAGATGTCCCCAAAGAGTTTGAGACTGTTCTGGTTGAGAACGAAGACGGCCCCGGCCCCCACGGCGCCCGCGGCATGGGCGAGGGCGGATTGGTTTCCGTCGCCCCCGCCATCACCAACGCCCTCGCCCGCGGCTACGGCATCCGCATCAAAGATTTGCCTCTCACCCCCGAGCGGGTGTGGAGAGCGTTGAGAGAGAAAAAGAAATAGCCCGCCTTGGAATAACCGGCATTTTCCACTCGGAACCTTTGTCTTGAACCTGCCATATTTCTGGCTATAATATGGCCAGAATGCCATATGAGATCATTCTGTCGCCTGAAGCTGATGAAGATTACCATGGGTTGAAAGCATATGTGCGAGCGTCGGTACGAGATGCGATTGAAACACACTTGCGGCATGAGCCAACAAAGACAAGCAAGAGTCGAATCAAACGCTTACGTGGCCTCTCCCGTCCTCAATACCGATTGAGTGTTGGCGAGATGCGAGTCTTTTATGACGTGTTTGACGGAAATGTCGAAGTTCTGGCAATTGTGGCAA
>JACPDC010000345.1 GCA_016184235.1 Deltaproteobacteria bacterium
AAGTCCCCGGCCGGATGAGCGATGAGCAGATCACGTTTTTTCTCAACAACGTCGGCACCGGGGTCCAGTTTGCGGCGATGGGCTACACGGCCTACCGCGTCGCCAAGGAAAAGGGCCTGGGCCACGAAATCCCCACAGACTGGTTTCTCCAGGACATCAAGCCTTGACTCCGCGCATGAGCCTTCTTGCATCCAGGAAATCACGTACGGTATAGTCCGCTCTTGAAGATGGAATTTAAAACTTTTCTCGATATCTCCCGGAAAATGTCATGAAGCCGCTGCGGTCCTGGAGCCGTCCGTTGCAGGCGCTGGCCGCCGGATTCGTGATCGGCCTCGCCGCGATCCCAGGCTTGGAACCGAGGGAGGCCCTGGCGCTTGAGAAACTTCGCGTCGCCCTGACCACAAAGGACTTCGGCTATCTGCCGCTCTTCGTGGGGATGCGCGCCGGCTATTTTCAACAGGAAGGCTTCGAGATTCAGTGGATCCAGATACGCTCCAACGTCATCGCCTCCGCGCTCCTGGCGGGCGAGGTCGACATCGGGGCTTCCGCCGGCTCTGCCATGAGGGCCGCCGTCAGGGGGGCTCCCATGAAGGCGATCTTTTTTCCTTACCAGAGGTGCACCTTTGTTCTCATGGGGGCGCCCGGGATCAAAAGAGTGGATGAGTTGAAGGGCAAGGTCATCGGGACCACGGCGCCGGGGAGCACGACCGAGATCGCCGCGAACATGGTGCTGGAGCATTACGGTCTGGATCCCAAGAAAGACGTCAGCTACTTCTCGGCCGGCGGCGCCGAGACCTCCGTGCTCGCGATGCAGCAGGGCATCATCCAGGCGCGCGCCCTCAATCCGGACGCGGCCTTTCTCTTAAAAAAGAAAGGCTTCACGGTGCTTGCCGTGCTCGCCGATCTCGGCCCGTGGCCGTGGGGAGGATACGCCACCACAACCGCGAAGCTCGCCCAGGAGCGCGAGAAGATCAAGCGGTGGACCCGCGCCATGGTGAAAAGCCTGCTTCATATGGCGAATAAAAGAGAGGAGACGGTCGGTATTGCCGTGAAAGAATTCGGCCATCCGCGCGACGTGGCGGAAGCGGCGCTCGAGGTGTCCGTGAAGGCCGCTAAGAAGAAACATAGAGCTCACGATCGCCCAGCCCTTAAAGCTGAAAGAAGCCCCCTCGTCGGCCGGTCTCGTCGACCTTTCGCTCCTGCGCGAAGTCCACGCGGAACTGGGAGTCAAGGGCAGGTAAGGGCGCCGTTTTCCGGAGGCTCCCGCCCTTGTGAAGCCGGCCGCCTCGTGTCTATAAAAGGATATCATGCCGTTTTCCAAACTGGGCCTTTCCGCTAAAGCGCTCGAAGGCGTTCGCGCCTCGGGTTACACCGAGCCCACGGCGATCCAGCTGCGCGCCATCCCGCTGGTGATGTCGGGCCGCGACGTGATCGGCTCGGCCCAGACCGGCACGGGCAAGACCGCGGCGTTCGCGCTGCCCATGATCTCCCGCCTGGCGCAGCACGGCGCGCTGCGCGGGCTCGTGCTCGAGCCCACGCGCGAGCTGGCCGCTCAGGTGGAGACGGCCACGCGCGATTACGGTCGCTTCACCAACCTGCGCATGGCGGTGCTCTACGGCGGCACCGGCTATGGCCGGCAGGACCAGGCGCTGCGCCAGGGCGTGGACATCGTCGTGGCGACGCCGGGACGCCTGCTCGATCAGATGCAGCGCGGCATGCTGCGGCTTAACCAGATCCAGATGCTGGTCCTCGACGAAGCGGACCGGATGCTCGACATGGGTTTCCTGCCCGACGTGCGCCGCATCGTCGAGCGCTGCCCGCGCGCGCGCCAGACGATGCTGTTCTCCGCCACCATTCCTCCCGAGATCGAGCAGCTCTGCCGGTGGGCGCTCAACGATCCCGAGACCGTCGAGATCGGCCTGCGGCGCTCCCCCGCCGAGACCGTGACGCACGCGCTCTATCCCGTAGCCAGCGACCAGAAGCAGGAACTCCTGGAGGAGCTCCTGCGCCGCACCGACTATGATCAGGTGCTCATCTTCTGCCGCACCAAGCACGGCGCCGACCGCGTCGCCCGCAGGCTCCAGCAGCAGGGCCACGCCGTGGCCGTGCTCCACTCCAACCGCACGCAGCAGGAACGCGAGCGGGCGCTGAACGGTTTTCGCAACGGCCGCTACGAGGTGATGGTCGCCACCGACATCGCCGCGCGCGGCCTCGACGTCGAGAAGATCAGCCACGTCATCAACTACGACGTGCCGCACCATCCCGAGGACTACGTCCACCGGATCGGCCGCACGGGCCGCGCCCAGAGCGTGGGCGACGCCTTCACCATCATGACCGGTGAGAATGCCGAGGAGATCGCGGCGATCGAGCACTTCATCGGGCAGAAAATTCCGCGCGTCAAGCTGGAGGGCTTCCCTTACAAATACACGCGCCTGCTCGAGGACAGGCCCCCGCCTATCTTCGGCGGCGGCCGCTCCCGGCGGAGGCGCCCTGTCGGCTACGGCAGCAGAAGATGACGCTGAGGATGGAGCTTCTTCGGCTCCTAGCAGCGTCTCACCCGGCCGTCGACCCGGAGTGGACGGCCTTCCACGGCTTCGAAAGCATGCCGAAAAAGAGGCCCGAGACTACGAAGAGCACGCTCAGAGTCCAAAGAAGCGGTTCGTAAGTCTCCCAGCGGTCATAAATAGCGCCGGCTACGACCGGACCGGCAACGCTCCCCCAGGTGTAAAAAAAACTCATGTAGCCCCTTATCTTGGCGAAGTGCGTCCGGCCGAAAAAGTCGCCGACGACCGCCCAGCCGACAGGGTACGTGGATTCCGCGGCTGCGAAAAGAATGGTGAACAGCCACAGCACCCACGCGGAGTCTCCAAAAATCGGCAGCAGCATGGCCCCGGCGGCGACGTAGAGGATGAGCGCCAGCAGCCGCGGCTTGTTCACCGCGTCGGCGATCCAGCCAAGGAAAAGCGTGGAAACGAAACCGAGAAAGGCGAGCGCGCCGAGCAAGAAGGCGGCCTCCGGCTGGCTCAACCCCTTCCACACCATGAGCGGGATGAAATGGGTTGAGATCGCGTGGTACGAGGCGTTGCGAATCCCGGCTGCGACCACGAGGGCCCAGAAAGCGAAAGAGCGGAATGCCTGCCTCACGGTTACATTCACATCCGCCTGTCGCCTTTGGCGGGCGCCGGTCTTTTCATCGCTGAGACTTGCCGGGCTATCGCCGTCGGGCAAAAGACCCATGCTCTCGGGGGAGCGGCGAATCGTACAGCACAGCGGCACGCCGATGAGCAAGAATAACAGGCCGGCGACGATGGCGCCCCAGCGCCACCCCCAGGCATGCACGATGACGCTGAGAAGAGGAGCAATGAGCACTCCCCCCAAGCTGAAGGAGGCGCTGTTGATGGTAATGGCCCGCGCGCGCATGCGAATAAACCAGGTGTTGGTCAGCACCATCGGGGCGTGCATGAAGCCGCCGGAATGGGCCAGAGAAATGACGCCGAGATAAACGATGAGAAAAGTGACGTACGTGTTGACGGTGGACAAGAGCAGGTAGCCGCTGCCCATCAACAAGACCGCCGCCAGCATGACCGGGCGGGGACCATACCGGTCGAGCAAATGGCCTACGATCGGACCCTCGATGGCGCCCTCGGCGCGCGCCAGCGAAAAGGCAAAGGAGGTGGCCGTCCGGCTGAGGCCCAAATCCTGGCTGACAGGGAGAAAAAAAACAGTGAAGCCGTAGCTGTGAAGGCCGGCGCCGAGGACCCGCAGGGCCGAGGCCGCGGCTACCATCTTCCAGCCGTAAAACAGTCCTTTTACCTTGCTGAGCAACGACGCGATCCTGTTCCCGGACCTGTATGTCCCCGAATTCGGCAGCCCTCTTGTCGGGTAGGAGCTTTTAGACCCTGCTAGGCGATCAAAGTCCCAAAATCCGTCTCCCAAAGTTTTCTCAGCTGCGCCAGCGCCTCTTCGGACAGGCCGCCGGCGCCGGAGCAGGAGACCGCCTCGTCGATGTGGGCAGTGTTGGAGAAGCCAACGAGAACCGTGGAGACCTCGCGCTTCATCAAGGCAAAGCGGATGGCCGCCTGGGTCAGTTCCTTGCCATCGATGCCGAGCGCCGCTTTCACTTTCTCCGCCCGTTGGAGATCGAGTGCGTACTCCGAGCCCGGCGAAAGCGGCTCTGGACTGCTGCCGCCTCCAGCACTGGGATCGGCAGTGAGCGCCCCGGCGGCTAGAATACGGATCACGAAAGCGCCCATGCCCTTGGCCGCGGCGCGGCCGAGAATTCGACCGTAGTCCAGCGCGCTGAAACCCGGCGGTACGGCTTGGCCGGCGCTGGGATTAAGTAGATTGTAGTAACACTGAAAGCCTTGGAACTCGCCGCTGTCAACCAGTTCGTGGAGCGCTTTGGGATCGCCAAGCCCGCTGAAGCCGAAAAATCCGACCTTGCCCCGGTCACGCATCACCTTGAGACCTTCGACCGCGCCGCCTGCGCCGAGCACGTCGCCCGGAGAGAAGCTGAAGCGTTTCCCCATGCCGCGCTCTTGCGTGACCCGGGTGTGAAGCTGGACAAAGTCGACGCGCTCCCGGCGAAGCCGCTCGAGTCCAGCCTCGACCGCGCGGATCGCGGCCGCTTTGATATCGCCGACGGCGTCGGCAGCGAGTCGAATCTTGGTGGAAATCACGGGCTTCGCCCCAATCTCGTTTAGAATCCGTCCCAGATTTTCCTCGGACTTCCCCAAGCCGTAGGCGAAGGCGGTGTCGAAGAAATTGATACCCAGGGCGAGCGCGTGGCGCACCGCCTTGACCTGCTCCTCGTGCGGCGCTTTGACCATGAGCACGGCGTTGTTGCCGCAGCCGAAGCCGATCTCGGAAATTTTAAGTCCGGTTCTGCCCAACGTGCGGTACAGCATAATTTCTCTCCTTCTTCCTCACGCGACAGGCTGCGAATATTCGCATAGTTCCGACCCCTTGGCAAATAATAAACCCGTTGACAAAGGAGGTCTTCTACGATAGGTAAAAAATCATCCATCGGTTTGCGCGACTGGCGTCTACGTGGAAACGACCACGGGGGAGTGCAAAGCGTTAAGATGGCCGAACGCCTGGGTCTCTTATACAAAGAGGTTCAGGTTTTTTTATGTCTAATTTCAGCCATCAGCGTTCAGCCGTCAGCTTCGGATGGTTCTTCACTGATCGCTGAGAGCTGACCGCCAGGAGCTTTTTACAATGATTAAACAATATCTGCTTGCCCCGGGACCGACCCCTGTGCCCGACGAGGTGGTCAGGGCGATGGCCCAGACCATGATCCACCACAGGACGCCCCAGTTCAGCGAGGTCTTCGCCGCGGCGCGCGGGGGGTTGAAGGCGCTCTTCGGCACGAAAAACGACGTCCTGGTTTTGGCCTCATCGGGAACCGGGGCGATGGAGGCGGCCATCTCCAACCTCTTCTCGCCCGGAGAAAAGGTCCTGGTGATCAACGGCGGAAAGTTCGGCGAACGGTGGCTGCAGATCGGTCAGGCGTTCGGCCTCGAGGTCATTCAGCTCAAAGTGGAATGGGGCAAAGCGGTCAAGCTCGAGGTCGTAGAGAAGCATCTCAAAGTCTATCCCGACATCCAGGGCGTGCTCATCCAGGCGAGCGAGACCTCGACGACAGCGCTCCATCCGGTGAAGGAGATAGCGGAGTTGACGCGCAGCGGTCCGCTCCTGGTGGTCGACGGGGTGACCGCGGTCGGCGTTCTGCCCGTGCCCATGGATGAGTGGGGCATCGATGTTCTGGTCACGGGCTCCCAGAAGGCCTTGATGCTCCCGCCGGGATTGGGCTTCATCGCGCTCAATGAGCGCGCCTGGGCGCGAACCGAGAAGGCGAAACTCCCACGCTTCTACTTCGACCTGAGGCTCGAGCGAAAGAACCAGCTGAAAAAAACCACCGCCTTCACGCCGGCGGTCTCTCTGGTCTTCGGGCTCCATGCCTCGTTGGAGATGATGCAAAAAGAAGGGCTGGAGCGGGTCTACGCCCGTCACGAGAGGCTGGCGCGGGCCACCCGCGCCGCAGCCGCGGCCCTGGGGCTGAAGCTCCTCGCCCCCGAGAATCCCAGTCCGGCGGCCACCGGCATCGTGCTCCCGGAAGGCATGGACGGCGAAAAGCTGCTCGACTATCTCCGTGAGCGCATGGGTATCACGTTTGCCGAAGGACAGGACCAACTGAAAGGAAAGATCATTCGCATCGCCCATGTCGGGTATATCGGCGCCTTTGACGTCCTGGTCGCCATCGGCGCCTTGGAGATGGCGCTCAAAAAGCTCGGGCACCCTGTCGTATTCGGCCGGGGGGTCGGCGCCGCCCAGGAGATTCTTATGGAAGGCCTGGACTAGAAGAAAACCTGAGAATGGAAGATAGAGGATCGAAGATCTCAATCCTCGATCCGCAGACGAAAGAGAGTCGATGGAAAAGACCAACATACTTGTGACAGATTCGCTGGCCCCTCAAGGACTCGATGTCTTCGAACGCGCGCCTGACTTCAAAGTGGACGTCCGTCTCGGGCTCAAGCCGCCGGAGCTCAAAAAGATCGTCGGACCCTACCACGGCTGGGTGATCCGCAGCGGCACCAAGGTGACCGCCGAACTCATCGAGGCGGCGGACCATCTCAAAGTCATCGGCAGGGCCGGAGTCGGCGTCGAGAATGTCGATGTCGAGGCCGCGAGCAAAAAGGGGATAGTGGTCATGAACACGCCCGGCGGCAACAACGTGACCACCGGCGAGCACACCATCTCCCTGATGCTCTCGCTCGCCCGCCACATTCCCCAGGCCGTCGCCTCTCTCAAATCGGGCCAGTGGAAGCGCGACAAGTTCATGGGGGTGGAGCTCTGCAACAAGACCCTGGGCGTCATCGGCCTCGGCAATGTCGGGCGCATCGTCGCCGAGAGGGCCGTGGGCCTGAGAATGAAAGTGATCGGCCATGACCCCTTTGTCACGCCCGAAAACGCGGCCCGGCTCGG
>JACPDC010000346.1 GCA_016184235.1 Deltaproteobacteria bacterium
GCCAAGGACTACTACCAGATCACCAACGTCGGAGCCGGGCCGTTGATCCTCTTCGGCAACCGCTCCGAAGGGTTCGGCGGCCCCCATGTGACGGCGGAGGGAAAGGACAGAAATAGACCGTGAGGAAAAAAGAGCACGCAAACCTTTTCTATTACCGCCCTAGGAGGATTTGTCCGTGGCTGAAACGATAAAAGCAAAGATCGGGTTCGTCGGCGCCGGCAGAAGCTCGATGCCGCACTACCGTAGTTTCACGCCGCTCATCCCGCGGGACGTCCGGATGGATTTCGAAGGCCTGGGTCTCTACGGAGAATCCCTGTATGAAATGGCGGACAAGAAGGAAACTATAGTCCGAAGAGTCAAGGAGATGGCGGCGGAGCATGATTGGGAGGGCGTGATCATTACTGGGGCGCCGACGGAGGTCTTGAACCCCGGACTTTACGGCGCCCTGGAGGCGGCGCTGCCGATTCCTTTCACGACGGCGCTGCATGCCTGCGTTGCCGCGCTCCGGGTCTACTCCGCGAAGCGGGTCCTTCTGCTCACCCCCTTCGAGACGCGCTTGAATGACTTGATCTGCCGGCACCTGGAAAAGACCGGGGTCTCGGCGGTCGCGCCGCATCCATTTCAGGAGCTTGGCGTCGCCAAGCGCATGAGTCCGGAAGAGGTGTTGGAGCTGACAAAGAAGAGTATTGGGGCTGTCGGCAAAGTCGACGCCGTTTATTTTCAGGGCGCGGTGCTCGATCCGATCAAGGTCCTGGAGAAAATCGAGGCGGAGCTCGACATGACGGTGATCGCCAGCAACCCGGCGATGCTCTGGTACATACTCTCCAGGCTCAAGCTCGCCTATCCCATGACCGGCTATGGGAGATTGCTGAGAGAATGGCCCGAACCGAAGGAGCCACATTAACGGCCCCGATCTGCCTTCGGGGTCTCGCCTAGGTGACTCAGCGAGAGAAGGCGACGCCCTCTGCTCGCGCTAGTCCTGCTTCACGCCGAAACGCTTGCCGACGTAGCTGCCCGTCATAGCCAGGGTAAGGACGAGAACCAGCAAAATGACGCCGAGGGCGGAAAGCATCGGGTACTGGCCGTCCTCGTAAAGATTGTAAATCGTCACCGACATCAGCTTGGTGTCGACGCTGCCGAGGAGGATCGGCATGGAAAGAACCTTGAAGGTCAGCGAGAGGGTGTAAATGAAGGCGACCACCAGACCCGGGGCCATCAACGGCAGCACCACGGACCGGAAGGTCCGGACCCATGAGGCGCCGCTGACTGTGGAGACCTCTTCGAGCTCTTTGCTGATCTGGTGCAGAGAGGCGTGGGTCGAGCGCACCGCCACGGTGAGGTACTTGCCGACGAAGGCCACGATCAGAATCCAGATAGTGGCGTAGATGGGGATCGGCACCACCAGGTACAGCCACAAAAGCGCCAGACCCATGACCGTGCCCGGTATGGCGATGGGCGAGAAGGAAAGAAAATCCAAGAATTTTCTTCCTCGAACGCGGGTGCGGACGACGATCCAAGAGATAACGGCCGCCAGCAGCACAATGATCAGCGATGACGAGACGCCGACCAGCATGGTGTTGTGAATGCTTTGCGCCGTATGGGGCAATTGCAAAATCTCCCGGTAGTTGTCCAGGGTGAAGTAGCGGAGTTGAGAGAGGGACGGAACCTGGTAGAACTTTACGAATGAAGTCCAGGTGAAGACGAAAACGGGCAGCCCCACGCTGAACGCCAACAGCAGCATGCTGAAGAGGCTCACGGGCCAGCGCCAGCGCCCCAGTTGCATGCGCCGGGGCCGGAAAGCCTTTCCCGTCACCGTCACATAGCGCTCCGACATGCGCGTGGCGCGGTGATAGAGATACAGCAGAACAAGGCTGACGGCCAAGTAGCCAACGCCGAAGGCCGAAGCCACGTTGTAGTCCTGCGGCACATCCCATACCGCGAGAAACACCTGAGTGGCGAATACCGGAATGCCGGCCGGAACGCCGAGCACCGCAGGCACATCGAAGCTCTCGATGGCGCGAACGAAGACGAGCAAGAAAACCGCCAGCACCGCCGGTAGCAGCAGGGGCAGAGTGACCGTGCGCATGGTCGTGCTAAAGCGGGCGCCCGCTACGGCCGAGGCTTCCTCCAGCGACGGGTCCATGGAGCGAAACGCCGCCGCCATGAGCAGGAAAGGGAGCGAAATCTGATCGATGGCCTGGGCCCAGATCATGCCGGCCATGCTGTAGCCGTTGAACGGAGCCCCCTCGATGCCGAATAGGAACTGGGCGGCGACGTTGATGATGCCGATCTTCGGGTGGAGCACGAGCACCCAGGCGCTGGCCATCAAGACACCCGGAGCGATCAACGAAAACAGCGAGACGGCGTAAATCAGCGGCCGCAAGGGCGCGTCGCTGCGCTCGGTGACCCAGGCGAGAAAAGTGCCGATCACCAGACACAAGAATGCGGCGCCCAGGGCGAAAACCATGGTGTTACCGACGGTTTGGAGCAGCGTCCCCTGGTAGGCCTCGACGAATTTCATCAGCGTGTACTGGCCGGCCTGGCCGGGTTGGCCGTCGCGAAAGGCGCCCCAAATCACCACTGCCAGGGGAACCATGATCAGCCAAATCAGCAGGAGGGCCAGCAAACCCACGCCGATGGTTTGGCCGTTGAGCCAGCGCGACCACTCGACCGGCAGGCGCAGTGAGCGTCTCGCTGATAGCAAAACAGCCTGGGTATTCATTTCACGCGCTCCTCAGCCCGATCATCGCCAACCACCGGACAACCTCTCAGCTTACTTGCCGCCCCGGAATGCCGGGTTGTAAATTTCCTTGATGATACTGGTGTACGGCTTGCTGTACTTCACCAGATCCTCGGCGGTCAGCAGCGACATCCGGTCCAGCGTGTCCTTCGCCGTCATCTGCTGGAGATCTTTATATTTGAGCTTGGTGTCAGGGTGCGCCATGACGCGCCCGAACTGGGCCAGGATCTTCTGCCCGCCCTCGGGGTTCACATGGAAACGGGCGAAGAGCAGCGCCGCATACGGGTGCGCGGCCCGGCTGCTGATGCCGACGCCGGTGGTCTCGGCGGAGACGAACTCTTTGGGGAGAATCATTTCGACGGGAGCGCCCTTCGCCTTCATGTCGGCTATTTTGTACGAGTATAGCTCGATGGCCACCGGGAACGCGCCCGCGATCAGCAGGTTCGTCTGGTTGGTGTGGCCCTTGCGGATCAGGGCTTTCTGCTCCTGGATGAGCCGCCTCTGATAGTCGCGGGTCTTCTCGAAGCCCCACTTGTGCAGCATGCCGAAGATCCAAGTGTCGGGCGAGTTGTCGACGGAGAATTGGCCCTTCCACTTGGGATCGAGCATGTCCATGTAACTTTTGGGAGCCTCCGACGGCTTCACCAGGTTGGTGTTGTAGGCGATGACCATGCTCAGCAGGTTCCAGGAGTAAAAGTCTCTGCCGCGGAACTTGGCCGGATAGCGCGCGTCACCGACCAGATCATGGATCTCAGCCAGCGCGTTTGCCTCTCGGTACTGTCCCAGGGACGTGCCGACGCTGACGACGTCGAACGTGCTGCGGCTGGCGCGCGCTTCGGCGAGGATGCGGTTGCTGATGTCCTCTTGCTGGCCGCCCAGGCTCTGCCCTTTGATGCCCGGATATTTTTTCATGAAGCCTTCCATCAGTTTCCCCACCTGGTTCTCCTCGGCCGGCGAGGCATAGGTGACAGCGCCTTCTTGCTTGGCTCCCTCGTAAAGCGCCTCGTCGAGCTTATCTTTGGGCAGTTTGGCCAGCTTGGCGTAAAGCTCGCTGGGCGTCTTCCAGCCCGTGGGCAGCGTCACCGATTCGGCTTTTGCGGCACGACCCGCCAGCAGTACGAAGGCCGATACCAGCATTAACCCCGTGATGAGCTTTAAGTATGCTCGCAACATGGTTGCACCTCCTTCCTAATAGGCCCGCCATAGAATATTTAGGTGCATCATGTCAAGAAGGCCCGTTTATCGCCGCGAGGGCGGGACCGGTGGACTCTTTCACGTTTTCGTAATTACGAAAGTGTGGAAACGTCACTTCCTGGGCGGGCGGAGGAGGAGGCTCAGGAAGGCCGAGGCGATCAGCAGGCCGATGAAGATGCTGAAGGAAAGGGAGTAGCTTTGGGTGAAGTCGAAGAGGAGGCCGAAAAAGGGCGGTCCGGCGGCGGAGAAGGCGTGGGTGAAGAGCGAGCCCATGCCGCGAATCTTTCCCAGCGAGATGCGCCCGAAGTAGTTCGCCCAGATCATTTCCACCAGTATGGAGGTTCCGCCCATGCCGATGCCGTATAGAAAAAAGCCGGCATAGAGGGAAAGAAGCCCGGGGCTGGAGAGGGCCAAAAAAATCCCGGCGGCTTGAATCAGAAACTTGGCCATGATGAGCCCGGCGATATCCGAGCGCTCGGCGAGGAGTCCCCAAACCATGGGCGTGCTGAACTGCATGAAGGCTATGATGCTCATGACGAGCGCCGCCACCATCGCCGGGTGGCCCTGGTCGCTGACGAAGGCGAAGACGTGAAGATTCAGTCCGGTTACGCCGACGTGCGCGACGCCGAAGGTGCCGATGATGAGCCAGAAGGCCGGGGTGCGCAGCGCTTCACGGCGGCTCCAGGCGATGTCGGCGATGGCGCTGCGCGCCCGCGCCGGACCGGCCTCGTTCGCGGGCGCTCCGCCATCGTGCCGGGCGCGGGATCTTCCGTCCGGCAGGAGACCCATGTCTTCCGGGCGCCGGCGCATGAAGAGCAGGGAGGGACCGACGACCAGTACCAGCGTAACAATGCCGAGGACGACCCAGGACGCGCGCCATCCGACGGCCACAATGAGTGAAGCCGCGAAGAGAGGCATGCCGACTTTGGCCAGGCCGTGGCCCATGCCGGCCAGGGCGAGGGCGCGGCCGCGCATGCGGACGAACCAGCGCGAGATCGATACATTAATAACCATCCCGCCCATGAGCGCGTCGCCCGGACTGATCAGGAGCCAGCGGAAAAGCAGGAACTGCCAAAAATCCCTCGCCTGACCGAGCAGGAGAAAGCCGGCCCCCGAAACCAGGCCCCCGGCGGCCATGAGCCACCTCGCGCCATGCCGGTCCATGAGAGTTCCAACCAGCGGCGCCGCGGCCGCGATGATGAGGATCTCTCCGGAGCGGATGAGCGAAAAAACGCCCCGGGAAATCCCGAGGTCCTCCGAGAGGGGTTTGAGAAAGACGCTGAGCGTGCTCGATATCGAGAAGGCGGAGGCGATGTGGGCGAGAAAGCCGACGGCGACGATCGTCCAGCCGTAAAAAAACTTCGACTCAGTTGTCGATTGCTCCGCTGGGGTCGAGGATCGCACGCCGTTCCTTGTATCAAGGATCGGGCCGAGACTACAAGGAAAACCCTCCTGCACTCCCTTTCTTGACAGCAGGGGCCTTAACGTCTAAAAGGAGAGGCGCTATGGGGGTGAAGCAAGGGGTCTTAGGCCACGTCGTGCTGAATGTCCGCGATCTTGAGAAGTCCGAGAGTTTTTACCGCAATATCCTCGGCATGGCTGTCTCGGGAAGAAATCTCCGCACCAGGATGTCGTTTCTGAGCTTCGGCAGCGAGCATCATGACGTCGCGCTTATGGAGCTGCCGAAAGGCGCGAAGCGGATCGCGGGCAAAGGTCTTCCCGGAATGCACCATTTCTGCGTTTACGTGAGGACGAATAAAGAGGTGGACGAGCTCTACCCGCTTCTCAAGAGAAGGAGAATCCCCATCGTCAGCGGCCCGGAGATCCTGGAGGTTGCGCGCAACCGCTCGATCAGCTTCCTGGACCCGGACGGCAACCGGGTCGAAGTCGCCAGTAACCGCAACAAATTCGAGAGGAAGGCGCCCGGAAGAGGAAAGTAGGGCGTGGAGGACAAGTGGAGTGATGGAAAAATTTTCCACTTATCATCTCAAGCGCTGGGTTGAAGAAAACAAGAATCTTTTTTCTCCCCCCCTTAAAACCAACCGCCTGCTCGTTCATCACACGGATTTTCTCGTCATGATCCTGCGCGGGCCCAATGTCCGCCGGGATTTTCACATCGAGCCGGGAGACGAGTTTTTCTACCAGATCGAGGGCGACATCGACCTCCACGTGAAGCCCGCGGGCGGGCGGCGCGAGATCGTAAAGCAAACGTGGCCCGGAAGAGACCGAGGAATTCGTCTGGTTTTGCGAAGAGTGCGATGAAAAGGTCCTGGCGCGCACCGTCACCCAGACGGAAGTCGGGGCGCAGGTGGCGCGCATCTACGAAGCCTTCAACGCGGATGCCGGGCTGCGCACCTGCGCGAAGTGCGGCTACGTCTTTCCGCCCGCTGTGACGGCCGAGCGGCTGGGATTTCTCGAGAAGTAGCTTCAGCGCTGTTTTTGATCTTCCGCTCTCACAGCATGTTGGCGCCGCCGTCCACCGAGAGCGTCTGGCCGGTCATGAAGTCGCTCAGCGGCGAGGCGAGAAAGAGCATGGCGCCGACCAGATCCTGCGGCATCTGCACCCGCTTGAGGGCGCGATCTCCGACGCGGGCCTGGCGGAAACGGATGATCTCCTCGCTCGGGTTTTCCTCCGAGAGGGTCGAGCCGGGCGCGATCGCGTTCACCTGAATGTTGTCGCCGCCGACCTCGCGAGCCAGGGTGCGGGTAAAGCCGATGACCCCGGCCTTGGAGGTCACGTAGTGGATTCGCCCCGGGCTGCCGCTGAGCGCGGTGCCCGAAGAGATACTGATGATCTTTCCGGACTTCTGGGCGCGCATGGTCGGCAGGACGGCGCGGACGCAGAAGAAAAGGCCCTTGAGATTGACCGCCATCAGACGATCCCATTCCTTGGGGTCGAGAGACTCGATGCCGCCGCGGTTTATCGGGATCGTGGCGAAGATGGCGGCGTTGTTTACCAGGACATCGATCCGTCCGAAGCGCTCGACCACGGCCGCGGCCATTTTCTTCGTCGACTCCTCGTCCGCCACATCGACGCGGACCGCCATAGCCCTGCCTTCTGTTTTCCCGCCCACCTCCGCGGCCACCCGCTCGGCGGCCGGGCCGTCGATATCGGCGGGGACCACGCGGGCCCCGGCGCCGGCAAAGCCGGCACAGTACGCTTTGCCGATGCCGTGCCCCCCGCCGGTGACGATGACGACCTTGTCTTTGAGTCCTTCAATCATGCCTTTGTTCCTCGCTGGGCTGAAATCTGCCCCACCATAGTGGCTGGCAGCCCGGCTGTCAAGAATCAAGGGCGGGGGTATTGACAGCCTACGACCATTGTTGTAGGGACGGGGGTCGCCGCAATCGAGCTCTCTATGCAATGGCGGAGAGATCCAAGTTTATCGGTGGAAAGGAGACTTTTATGGGAAAGGCAGGACGTTTAGGCGTTACGGCTCTTTGGAGCCTGGTGGCTGTTTTTGCGCTTTTGTTCACCCAGGCGTCTTCACAAGGCGAGACCATCGACGAGGTATATAAAAAGGCCCTCAAGGAAGAAGGGGTGCTGAACTGTTATTGCTCGCTCGCCCAGATCAACGCGGAGAGGATTTACCCGGTATTCGAGAAGCGCTTTCCCGGTATCAGGATAAACCACGTGGATGCCACCTCCGATAAGCTTGCCGCCCGCGCCATCACCGAGGCGCGCGGTGGGAGAGTGATCGCCGACCTTCTGGAATTCGGCATCGAGAACATCGCCCAGGTTTACGATCAGGGGTTGGTGTTGGAGAAGCTCCCTCCCGAGGCGGCGGAGTACCCGAATAATCTGAAGGGCTCTTACTGGATAGCGAACAACCTGATCTTCTTCGTCGGCGCGTGGAATACCAAGAACGTGAAGAAGGGCGAAGAGCCCAAGTCCTTTGATGATTTTGCCGATCCGAAATGGAAGGGCAGGCTGATCGCCGAACCTAGAGATGCGGAGCTGCTTATTGGATTGATGCACAAGTACAACAGTCTGGAGAAGGCGCGGGCTATCCTCGCGAAGATCGCCGCCAACGGCGTCGAATTTCACAAGGGCCACTCCCAGCTTGCGGAGCTATTGGTCGCCGGACAGGCCGGCGCCTGTTTTACCTGCTATTCGCACCATTATCCGCGGCGGATCCAGAAAGGGGCGCCCCTGGGTTATTTCCTGACGGAAGGAGTAGGCGGGATCATCGGCGTCGCGGTCTTGAAAAACCCGCCGCACCCCAATACCGCGTGGCTGTTTGCGCGCTGGGCCGCCTCCGAGGAGGGGCAAAAGGTGTATGCCGCGGGCGGCCGCACCCCTGCCCATCCGAAGGTCGAGCCCAAGGAAAAGGTCCGGCCGAAGGCGATTTACGCCGTGGGAATCGAGGGCGTGATTGCAGGCCCGTGCGTCTAATATATATAAGGAGGTATCTCAGGATGACTATGCTCAGGAAGCTTTCACGGCTGACGGTGTTGGCCTTGGGTTTTTTGCTCGCCGCCGCCCCTGTGGTGTCGCAGGCTCAAAGCCTCGATGAGATTCACAAGAAGGCGGTGAAAGAGGGAGGGACGCTCAACTTCTACGGCACCCTTGCGCAGATCAACGCCGAGAGAATTCTCCCGATCTTTGAGAAGCGTTTCCCGGGCATCAAGATCAACCACGTGGACGCCACCTCGGACAAGCTGGTGGCGCGAGCGGTGGCCGAAGCCCGCGGCGGCAAGACTATAGGAGACGTCCTGCAGATCCCGTTGGAGAATGTCGTCCAGGCGCACGACCAGGGTCTGTTGTTGGATACGACCCTCCCGGAAAGCGCGGCATACCCTGCGGGGATGAAGGGCCCCTTCTGGGTTTCCTCCGACCTGCAATTCTTTATCGCCGCCTGGAACACGAAACTGGTAAAGAAGGAGGAGGAGCCGAAGGAATTCGACGACTTCGCCGATCCGAGATGGAAGAACCGGCTGATCGCCGAGCCCAGGGATCTGGAGTTTCTCCTGGCTTTGGCGAAGTATAAGTTCAAGAGCGATGAGAAGGCTGCCGCCTTGTTGAAAAAGATTGCGGCCAACAACGTGGAGTTTCATAAGGGCCACTCTCAGCTGGCGGAGCTGCTCGTGGCCGGGCAAGCGGCTGCCTGCTTTACGTGCTATTCCCATCATTACCCCAGGAGAATCAAGAAGGGCGCCCCGGTGAATTACATGCTGACCGAAGGGATCGCCTCGATCAACGCGACGGCTCTGTTTAAAAGCGCTCCGCATCCGAATACGGCGCTGCTGTTCGCCCGTTGGATGGCCAGCGAGGAGGGACAAAAAGCGATGGCGACGGGCGGTCGAACCCCCGCGCATCCGAAGGTGGAGCCGGTGGACAAGACCCGGACTCAGAAGATTTATGCCATCAGCGCCGCCGACATCAAGGAATTCCCCAAATACGAAAAGATCTGGAAGGAGATCTTCAAGCTCCGCTAGCGGCGAGATCCATACGCATGCCTTCCGGGCCGCGCATGCCGTGAGATATGTCGACCATCGCTCTGTCAAGAACTATCAGAGAGAGCGTTCCGCTGCTGCGCGAGCCGGCCCTCCTGGTCCCGCTCGTCGGGGTGGGAGTGCTGATCTATCTCGCCATCCTGCCGCTTTTCATGCTGTTCTACGGGAGCTTCCAGGCGGAGGTAGCGCCCCGGCAGTTCATTCTTACCTTGCAAAACTACAAGGCCGCTTACGCCAGCGAATATACCTATTCCACGTTCGTGAATTCCGTTATCTTCGCTTCCGGGTCGGCCGGGCTGACCTTTCTCTTCGGGACCGCGCTCGCCTGGCTGGTCGAGCGCACGAACACGCCCCTCAGGATTATCTTTCTCCCGCTCGCGGTGGTTCCGCTGATTCTTCCCGGTGTGCTGGAATCGATCGCCTGGATTTTTCTCCTGAGCCCTAAGTTCGGCTACCTCAATGTGGCGTTGATGGCTCTTTTCGGCCTGGAGTCGGCGCCGTTCAACATCTTTTCCCTTCCGGGCATGATCTGGGCCCATTCGGTGGGGCAGGTCCCGCTCGCCTTTCTCATGATGGTGGCGGCCTTTAAATCGATGGACCCGTCGCTGGAGGAATCGGCGCTGATGTCCGGCGCCGGCACGGCGCAAACTCTCCGGCGAGTCACCCTGCCTCTGCTCATGCCCACTTGCGGCTCCGTCTTGCTGATCCTCTTCGTGCGCACGCTGGAGTCCTTCGAGACGCCGGCCCTGATCGGCATACCGGCCCGCATCTACGTCTACACCAGCGAGATTTACCTCGCCTTCAATCAATACCCTCCGGACTACGGCCGCGGGGCGGCGCTTGCGGTAGGCTTGCTTCTGCTCAGCGCGGCCGGCGTCTGGCTCTACACGAGATCCACGCGCGAGGGAAAAAAGTTTCAAACCGTGACCGGCAAGGCCTTTCGGCCCCGCCAGTTCGATCTCGGACCGTGGCGTTGGGTGGGCTTCGCCTTTTTGATGACCTATTTCCTGATCGTCGTGCTGCTTCCCTTCCTGGTCATGCTCTGGGCTTCTTTTTTGCCGTTCTTCGCCACGCCGGGCTGGGATGCCCTGGAAAAGCTGACCTTCGAGAATTACCAATACCTGTATGGCTTCAGGCCCTTCTGGCGCGCGATGCAGAACAGCGTCCTCCTGGCGGTATTGACCGCGACTGTGGCGATGGTGCTCACCTCGCTGATCGCCTGGATCGTTTACAAGAGCCGGCTTCCCGGCTCCTGGATGCTCGATTTTCTCGCTTTCGTCCCCATCACCGTGCCGGGCATCGTGCTCGGCATGGCGCTGATTCTCCTCTACGTAGCTTTTCCCATACCGATTTACGGGACCGTCTGGGTTCTGCTCATCGCCTACGTAACGAGGTACATTCCCTACGGGATGCGCTCGGCGTCCGGATCGATCATGCAGATACACGGCGAGCTGGAGGAGGCGGCGGCCGCTTCCGGCGCCTCGTGGTGGGAGACCTTCAAGCGGGTGACGCTCCCGCTCCTGAGACCCGGGTTGGCGGCGGGCTGGATCTATATCTGTATCGTCTCGTTCCGCGAATTCTCGACCTCGGTCCTGTTGGCCACCGGTGACAGCCAGGTGCTGTCGATCCTGCTCTTCGGCATGTTTGAGCAGGGACAGGTGACGGTTGTCGCCGCGATAGGCATCCTGATGATTCTCACCCTTTTGGCGATCGTAGGCGTATTTTACAAGCTTTCCGGCCGCGTCGGCATTCAAACCTAGCGCGCGGCGGCAATCACGGCTCCGTCATGATCGAAATCAAGGCTCTGGTAAAGACCTTTGCGGATCGCAGCAGCGACCGCGTGCGAGCGGTGGATCACGTCTCCTTCAAGGTCGAGGACGGCCGATTCTACACGCTGTTGGGACCTTCGGGATGCGGCAAGACCACGACTCTGCGCTGCATCGCCGGGTTAGAGCGGCCGGACTCGGGGGAGATCGAGGTTGCCGGGACCAAGGTCTATTCCTCCGCAGGCGGAGCGTTCGTTCCCGCGTACCGAAGGCCCATCGGCATGGTGTTTCAGAGCTACGCGATCTGGCCGCATCTCACGGTGTTCGAAAACGTCGCGTTCCCGCTGCGGGTCGGGAAACAGCGGGTGGGCGGCGACGAGATCACGCGCAAAGCGCGCGGCGCGCTCGAGCAGGTCGAGCTCGCCGGCCTGGAGCAGCGCATGGCGACCCAGCTCTCGGGAGGCCAGCAGCAGCGCCTGGCCCTGGCGCGCGCCCTGGGGCGGGAGCCCCAGGTGCTTCTCTTGGACGAGCCGTTGAGCAACCTGGACGCGAAGCTCAGGGAGCGCATGAGGGTAGAGCTGCGCGAGCTGCAGCGGCGGCTGAGAATCACG
>JACPDC010000347.1 GCA_016184235.1 Deltaproteobacteria bacterium
CGGTTTAGTCATGACGTCATGATACCCAGCGAAGATACCCTAGTCAATACGCCGCTTAAGCCACGTCGAGCAGTACACGTGGATTCTTGCTCGCAACGACAAGCAGAGTTCTTGCAGCGCCGGAGGGGGCTCGACGCCCCTGCTCCCAATCCTGCAGAGTGCGAACCGAGACACCGAGTAGCTGGGCGAATCGCGCTTGAGAAAGCCCGGTCTTCTCTCGAATACTTGCGACCTCGGGAATGTTGATCACGCGGCCATACTCGCCGCGCTTGATTTCACGAAGGCCTTCAAGGATCTCCAGGCCGATGTTGCGTTTGGATTTAGCCATCTTCGACTTCTTTATACGGCATTGCCGTATAGAGTCAAGGGCGTTGGGGCCGCGCGTGCAACGGAAGCTGTTGTTCCTTCGTAGCCGAGTCGGATCACAGACTACTCCACCCACCCCTGTAAAAACCATCTGCGGCGAACTTTGTCATAGTAAATCCACAGCATGTCGCCGCGGCGGGTCTCGGCGAAGTAGTATTCCCGCCGGATCTCGCGGTTCCACCAGCCGCCGGAGAAGACGTAGGGCCCGGAGAGCCGCTCCACGGCGCCATACCTCGGCCCGAGAAGGAGCCAGCCGTCGTCGCGCGTCTTCCCTTCGAGTCTCCTCAGGGTGGTGAGTTTGTCGAACCACGGCTGCGACGGTAGAGGAATCGGCTTTTGCAAAATCCGGCGCACCACCACTTTCGCGGCCGGGCGGTTCAAATCGTTCAAGCCGTTCAAGTTGTTCAAATCGTTGCGTGGGAGCTTGACGCGCTCAAGCGGCTCCCAGATAAATCTGGCCTCGGGCAGATGCCTGTCAACGAGTTTCGCCCGCGCCACCGCCTCCTCGCCGAACTCTGCCTTAAGGCGGGCCAGCGCCCGGTTGGCGGCGTCGAGATCGCGCCTGGGTTTTTGAGCGAAAAGGCGAAGCTCTTCAGGCGCGGCAGGGCTTCCCCGGGCTGTAAGCTCGATCTCTTTAACCCCGGAGGAAAATTCCGCGCTCTCGAGCCGCAGGCGCGCGAGGTCGAGCAGTTGGGCTGGGTCGAGCGTAGGCGCCGCAGGGCGGATACGCTCTTCACGCCTGATCTTCCTGTCCATGAGGAAGCAAAGCCGCAGCTCTGAAAGCGCCTCTCCTCGTCCGGCAAGCGCCGCCAACATGGGATGGAGAAGACGCTTGATGAAAAAGAGAAGACGCGTAGCATCCGTCTCCGCATCATCGAGCAGGAGTTTTTGTTCGATCGGATCTTCAAAGGGACAGGGCCTGAGCGGCTCCCACAGGTCGCCCGAGGCCGCCCGGTAAAGGCGGTAGGCCTTGGGTCCGAAGCGTTCGCGCAATCCCCCGGCCGGAAGCGAGAGCAGTGCCCCAACCTTTTTAATTCCCAGCTTTAAGAGCGTGTCGCGAAAATCTCGATCGAGATTTAAACAACCGAGCGGCACCGCTCGCGCCGCCGCCCGCTCCTCGGAAGGATCCTGAAAGACCACCGTTTCCTTCGCTGTCCTGGCTACGGCATAGGTGCCGAAGCGGGTGAAGCCCGTGACAACGCCGGCGCGAAAACCCGCGGCCTCGATATCCCTGTGGAGCGCGGCCGCCCACTCTTCCGGCGAAGGGTAGAGGAGACTGAGCCCTCTCCCGCTCAGCCAGAAAACTCCGGGCTCCTCATGAGAAGCCTCCACATCGGGGGTGAAGCGCCTGAAGCGCTCCATCAACATGGCTGTTTCTTTTTTGATTTCGTGGAGCGGCACTACACCGGCGCGCAGATCAGGCGCCAGAGAGGCAGCCGCGGCAAAGCGAAGGTCAGGCCGCACTCCGGCCCGCCGGGCCTTCTCATTTACCCAGAGGATCGCTGCCTGCGGTTTGTCCTCGGCGATGACGGCCGCTGGATAGGCGCTCCACTCGGGATGGCGCTTGAGCAAAAGCTGGAGCGGAAAGGCCGCAAAATTAACACAGGCCAGCCGGTTCGACCGAGAGCTCACCGTCGAGCGGTCCACGGCACACCTCCGCCTGGGACCAGGTTGGCCCTCGCCGCTTGTCTTTGAGTACCTTAAGCTCGCACTTGAGCTCGCCTTCCGAGATCCGCCTTCGCCGGGCATGGACCCGTAGAGAGATGAGAGAGCCTAGAGAAAAGTCTCTCTCTTCTTTTTCCGTGAGACAGACGAGAGCCGCGTGATGCTCTCGGGCCAGCGCGGCCAGGCGGGCTTGAAGCGCCATCGAGATATCGCCGGCGCCGATGTCGAGCACCACCAGGGCGAAGGCGCCCGATCTTAGGAGTTTTTCTCCGGCCCGGGGGATAACCCGCGCGTCGGGGAGCCGGACGACCACGAGCGCGTTAAGATCCGCGCCTCTCCGGGCCGCGTCGGGCGGGTAAAAACAACTGCCGCAGGAGGTGACCCAGCCGACCGGTCCTCCCTGCTGCTGCGCCTCCACGACCAAACTGAAGGCGAAGGTGAGCGCGGCCGTGGCTCCTGACCCGGAGATCTCCGCCAGCCGTCCAGCGATCTCGTCAAGGCTCCACTCAGGCCAGGCGGATTCAGATGTCCTTTTTAGACTTTCCGCAAAAAGAGAATTCACATATTGCTCCTCTATTGACAGGCCGAGGATAGGCTTCCGCCCATAGGCACTCATTCGAGTGCCAAGGTTCAAAACGTTCCATTCGTTCAAAAGGTTCAAAACGCTTAGAGGAAGCGCATTCAAAATTGAACGATTTGAACAGCTTGAACTTTTTGAACGTCTTGTCCGATCTAGAATTTCCTTATCAGCCCCACCACTTTTAGAATTTCCTTATCAGCCCCACCACTTTGCCCAGGATGCGCAGCTCGCCCCGGTTGAGCACGATAGGGGCGTAGTTCTTGTTGCTCGGCTTCAGGGTCACGGTATCGCCTTTGCGGTAAAATCTCTTGAGCGTCGCCTCCGTGCCGATCAGGGCGGCGATAATCTCGCTGTTCTCCGCCGTCTCCTGGCGTCTCACGATCACGCAGTCGCCCTCCAGAATGCCCTCCTCGATCATGCTGTCCCCTTTGACCTTCAGGGCGAAGAGCTCTTTTCCCCGGGCGATCTCGTAGGGGACGGCGACAAAGCCCTCGATGTTCTCTTCGGCAAGCAGCGGGCTTCCCGCCCGGATCCGTCCGACAATGGGAAGCTCTCTCACCTCGGGCAGCAGGGGCCTCCCGTGCGAGCTCAACAGTTCCATGGCCCGGTTGCCGACCCTGCGGATATGACCCTTTTTCTCCAGGGCCTTTAAGTGGTCGGAGACCCCGTTGGTCGAGGCGATCTTGAATCTCCGGCCGATTTCGTGGATCGAAGGGGCATAGCCTTTCTCGCGCACGGTTTTGGCGAGGAATTCGTAGATCTGCTTCTGTCTCAGGGTCAGATCGAAGGGCATAAGACCCCTATACTGAAATTATTTTCAGCTGTCAATAGGCCGGTGAAAAAGGCCCGAATTCCGTGCTCGTGCTCGATCCTCGTGCTCGTACTGGTTTACGAACACGAGCTACGGACACGAGTAACGAAACCTGTGATTGACATGCGCTCTCTTTAGGAATTACTCTCGTTGCTGGAGAAAATTTAGAGGGTCATGAGGCAGGTAGGGATTTTATTTATCGCGCTGCTGTGGGGGCTCGCTTCCGGTTGCGCCATGAAGCTTCCCATGGTCGGCTCTTATTATAAGGAGGCCTTGACCGGACAGGCGGACTACAACCCGTTTAGCGGGACGTCGCAGATTCAAATCGGGGACCGCGCCCGGAAGGTCCGGTGCGAGGGGAATACTCACGGCAGCTACGCGCCGCTGTTGACGCTGAGCGGGGCGGGGTACGGGGGAGAGGGGGAGATCCGGTGCAGCGATGGCAGGCTCTTCAAGGTGCGGTGGGAGACCTTATCGTGGGCCACCGGTTACGGGGTCGGCCGGGACCAGAACGGAGACCGGATGACGTTTGTCTTCGGCATGGAGCAAGAACAGGCGGAGGATTTCTTAAAGAAAGAGTTGCCGGTAATTTTGAAACGCTCCCGTTGATGTTTTATAGACCGGCGATAAACCGGCCGGGGTTGAGGATGGCGTGGGGGTCGAACTGCCGCTTGATCTCGCGCATGATAGAGAGGCTTTCGGGAGGGGCTCCCCAAACGTCAACGCCCTGTTTGAATTCCGGCGGCGCCGCGACCATCACTGCGTGGCCCCTCTGCTCCTTAGCCAGAGCGGTGAGCCTCGGGAACCAAGCCGCGCCCGCCGGATCAGCGGCCGATGCGATCCAAACCGTTCCGCTGCCCGCGTGGGCAACGAAACGCGCCGCTCTTTCGGATCGGCTCCAGCGATCGATTGTTTCCACCACGTCCGCCAGAGAAGCGACCGGCACGGTGACTCGATAGGCGACGGCTTCTCCGCTGCTCCCAAAGTCGCGGATCTGCTCCCACAAAGATCGATGCGTTTCTTCCCGGAGAACCTCCGCCCGTAATCCCATTCGCCCTGCCAGCTCTTGGGCCTGGCGCAGATGGCGCGCCACGGCGTCTTCAAAGCCCTCCGCCCGGACGGCCACGGCCGGCCTCACTGAATCCACGCCGGTTGCCTCGGCGCTGACGACCGCGACCGCAGCCGGCAGCAGCGTGGATTGCATCAATTGGTCGACGAGTTGCAAGCCCCGGGAGAGGGGGCCGGTGGCGACTAGAGTGGCCGCGCTTTCGGGGATCGGCGCCATCTTGAAAGTGACTTCGGTGATGACGCCGAGGGTACCCAGGGAGCCGACGAAGAGCTTGCACATATCGTAGCCGGCGACGTTCTTGACGACCTTGCCGCCGGCCTTGATCTGCTGGCCGTCGGCGAGAACCACCTTCATCCCGATGACGAGATCGCGCACGCCGCCGTAGAGCATCCGCCGCGGGCCATTGATGTTGGCGGCAGCCGTGCCGCCGATCGTCGCCAGGTCGGGACGAGGCGGCTCCACGGGGAGGAACTGGCGCTGCTGCCCGAGAATCTGCTGCAACTCGACCACCTTGATTCCCGCCTGCGCGCTGGCGGTCAGGTTGGCGTCATCGTGCTCGATCAGTTTGTTCAACCGCTTCAATTCCAAAATGACATCCGCTTGGCGTGGAATATTGCCGAGTCTTATGGCCGTGCCTCCGCCCCAGGGGATCACCCCGGCGCGGGCCTCGACGCAAAGTCGCAAGGCAGCGCTTACCTCATCCTGGTCCTTAGGGGCGCAGAAGATGGCCGGGGATTTGCCGTCTACGTTGTAGGAGGCGAGGGCGGAAGCGTCGGCTGTCACGGAGCCGCTTCCCAGCGCCGTTTCGAGCGTGGCGGCAAGCTGCTCGATCGTGGCGTTCATATAGAGGGCGGCGCCTCGCCGCCGTAGGCGCGGTCGAGCAGCTCCATCAGGTGGAAGACGGGCAGGGGCGGGCCGTAGCGGCTTGCCCCGTAGCCGAGCTGGAGCATGCAGCCTGGATTCGGGGCCACCACCGCCTCGGCGGAGGTTGTCGCGATAGAGACCATCTTTTCCCGCAGCAGTTCCTGGGACATTTCAGGGTGGGTGAGATTGTAGATGCCGGCGCTGCCGCAGCAGCGGTCCGAGCCTTCCATCTCGATCAGCCGCAAGCCGGGCACCGCCGTTAACAACGCGCGCGGCTGCGCGCGTACCCGTTGGCCGTGGGCGAGGTGGCAGGGATCCTGATAGGTGACGGTCATCTCAATCCGGCCCCGAGGGGCGACCGGGCCGAGTGCCGCCAGGAACTCACTGGCGTCTTTTACCAGCCGGGCGAAGCGCGCCGCCTTTTCAGCGTAGACGGGATCATCACGCAGCAGGTGGCCATACTCCTTCATCGCTGCGCCGCAGCCGGCGGCATTGACGATCACCGCTTCCGCCCCGCAGTCGAGGAAGGCGTCGATGTTGCGGCGGGCCATGACCTTTGCCATGGTCGTCTCTCCGTTGTGGATGTTGAGCGCGCCGCAGCATCCCTGGGCTTTGGGAATCAGGACATCGCAGCCGTTGCGCCGCAGTACCCGCACGGTTGCCTCGTTGATGTCGGCGAAGAGGAGGCTCATCACGCATCCGCCCAGCATGGCGACGTGCGCGCGCCGTTCGCCGCGTGCCGGAAGCGGCTCATCTTGAGGGGTGAAGAAGCGGTCCGGCAGCGGCGGCAGCATCGCCGTCATTTCATAGAGCCGGGCCGGCAGGAAAGCGCGGCTCATGCTTTGCAGCCCGCTTCTCTGATAGAGCCTTAACAGGCGGGCGACGGCTCGGAGCATCAGCGGAGAGGGCAGCAGCCGCGTGAAAACGAAACCCTCCAGGGCGCGGGCGAGGGGCGAGCCGGGCGGTCCCACGACCGCGCGCGCCGCCTCGGCGATGCGACCGTAGCGGACTCCGGACGGGCAGGCGCTCTCGCAGGCGCGGCACATGAGGCAGAGATGGATATGCTCGGCGAAGCGCTCGTTGGCTTCGATGCGCCCTTCCGTGACCGCCCGCACCAGGTGGATGCGCCCCCGGGGCGACTCCGGCTCGAGCTGCAGGACCCGGTAGGTGGGGCACTGGTTGAGACAGAGCCCGCAGTGCACGCACTGATCGAGCTCGGGGATATTGATCATCTCAAATCCACAGCCCCGCCGGGATCTTCGCCGGCTGGCGGCGCATCTCGGCGCAGGTGATCGGCGTCGGAAAGACCTTCGCCGGATTGAAGCGGCCGTCCGGATCGAAGGCGCGCCGCATCCGCGCCATCGCCTCAAGGTCGTCATCGTTGAACAGCAGCCCGATGTAGGCCTTTTTTTCCAGCCCGATGCCGTGTTCCCCGGTGAGACTCCCGCCGGCGGCCACGCAGGCCTTGACTATGGCCGCGCCGGCCTCGATCACCCGGTCCAATTCGCCCGGCACGCGCATGTCGAAGAGGATGTTGGGATGGAGGTTGCCGTCGCCGGCATGGAAGACATTGGCGATGCGCAGCCGGTAGCGGCTGCCGATCTCGGCGACTTCGCGCATGATCTCGGGCAGCCGGCTGCGCGGCACCACGCCGTCCTGCACGTAGTAATTCGGCGCCAGCGCCCCGAGGGCGCCGAAGGCTTCCTTGCGCCCTTTCCACAGCAGCTGCCGCTCGGCCTCGCTCTGCGCCCGGCGCACCTGGCGCGCGCCGTTGCGGCTGCAGATCTCTTCCGCCAGCCGCGCCGCCCGCTCGGTGTGCTCGCGCACGCCTTCGAGCTCGATGAGAAGGACGGCGGCCGCGTCTCTGGGGTATCCCACGGGTTTTCCCTTTTCCACCGCTTCGATCGTCAACTGGTCCATCATCTCCAGGGCCGCGGGGATGATGCCGGCTGCGGTGATATCGACCACCGTCTGAGTCGCTGGCTCCATCCGGTCAAAGACGGCGAGCAGCGTCTGCACGGCCTCGCGCGTCCGCATGAGCCTGACCGCCGCCTTGGTGACGATCCCCATGGTGCCTTCCGAGCCGACGAAGAGCCCGCAGAGGTCATAGCCCGGGGAGTCGGCCACGCGACCGCCGAGCCAGACCGCCTGGCCGTCGTCCAGCACCGCCTCCACGGCGAGCACGTGGTTGGTGGTGACGCCGTAGGCCAGCGTGTGCGGGCCGCCGGAGTTGTTGGCGACATTGCCGCCGATGGAGCAAGCGGCCTGGCTGCTCGGGTCCGGGGCGTAGAAAAAACCCTGCTTTGTTACGGCCTTGGTGACGTCGATATTGATGACGCCGGGCTCCACGACGGCGACACGATTCTTGAGATCGATCTCCAGGATGCGGTTCATACGCGCAAGGCAGAGGACGATGCCGCCCTCGGCCGGTACCGCGCCCCCGGCCAAGCCGGTGCCGGAGCCGCGCGGGACAATGGGGACATTGGCGCGCCGCGCCGCCCGAACCACGGCCGAGACCTGTCCGACATCGGCGGGGAGAACGACGACCTCCGGCATCACCTGCAGGATGGAGGCGTCCTGCTCGTAGACGATCACGTCTTCCTTTTCGGTGAGAACGTAGCGGTCGCCGACGATCTGCCGCAACTCCCGGATTAAAACGTCCCGGCTCATCTTGCCATCCCGGAGAAAAAGCGTATCTGAGGCGGAGAGAGTCTGTCAACCGCGGATTTCTTCCGGGTTCAGGGAAAAGAGACGGCCATTTTGTGTCGTTGGGAAGGTGGAAAAATGATTCCTTGACGCGATTTTCCTAAGGAGGTATAAGCGGTGGTCGCAAGGGACAGACACAAAGAAAAGGAGGGAGAACCATGGCTGATCAAAATAAAGCCCAGGAACAAGGTTCGACGTTGCCGCTCACCTCGAGAGTCGTCGAGAAGATCTCACGGCGGAACGTCCTCAAGGCCGCGATGGCGGCAGGGGGGGCGGCGGCGCTCGGCTTCCCGAGTATCGTCAAGGCCCAGGGGCCGATCACGATGCGCTGGCAGAGCACCTGGCCATCCAAGGACATCTTCCACGAGTACGCGCTGGATTTTGCCAAGAAGGTCAACGACATGACCGGCGGCGACTTGAAGATCGAGGTGCTGCCCGCCGGCGCGGTGGTGCCGGCCTTCGGCCTGCTGGATGCGGTCTCGAAGGGGACGCTCGACGGCGGCCACGGCGTGCTCGTTTACCACTACGGCAAGCAAAACGCCCTGGCGCTCTGGGGATCGAGCCCCGCCTTCGCCATGGATGCCAACACCCTGCTCGCCTGGCACAAGTACGGCGGGGGCAAGGAGCTGCTCAACAAGCTCTACGCCTCCATCGGCGCCAACGTCGTATCGTTTCCATACGGGCCGATGCCGACGCAGCCGCTCGGCTGGTTCAAGAAGCCGATCACCAAGCCTGACGACTTCAAGGGGCTCAAGTTCCGAACGGTGGGCATCTCG
>JACPDC010000348.1 GCA_016184235.1 Deltaproteobacteria bacterium
AACCGTGGTGTGGCCGGCTGCCAGGAGCGCGCCCAGATCGTAAGGCCGCAGCCGGTGCGAGCGCGGCAGGAGCATCTCCGTGGCCACCACGTCCTCCCCCACGAGGCGCACGTGGTTCCACGGCGCCACCGATTCCAAGATCTCCACGCTCTCCTCATCCACCTGCCGGACCTTCTCGATCATGACCACGGCATTGGCCCACAACGGAAGCGCGTTTCCGGTGTCTATATAGCTGAAACCTCCCTCGACACGCTCCCCGTCGGAAATGCGCTTGAGCCTCTTGGGGGCAAATTCGGTCGCGCCGAAGGTGTCCTCCGCCCGCACGCAGATCCCGTCCATGGCTGCGGCGTGGTAATGGGGCGAGGAGATGCGGGCGAAGACAGGCTCCGAGGTGACGCGGTGAAGCGCGTCCGGGACACGAACCGCCTCATGCTCGAGCTGGCCTGGATCCACCCGTTGTAAGAGCAGCTCGCGCGCCTCTTTGAGCGGCGTCTTCTTGAGATACCGTTTACGCGCCATAATTGAACAGCTCTCAGCAATCAGCTGTCAGCGAAACGATTTTTGGCTGATGGCTGAGTGCTGACTGCTGGTGGCTAGAACAGTATCACCTCCACCTCTTCCCCCTGCTCCACCCCCTCCTGATTGAGATCGATCCTGATCATGCCGTCCGCCTTGACCAGCGTGAAGATAGCGCCGGATTTGCTCGGCAGAGGCGTGGCGTAGAGCTGATCGTTTACCTCTTCGAGGCTCACGCGGACGTAATCCTCGCGGCCTGCTTGCGAAGCGACATTGGTTTTCAGGATGGCGCGAGCGGTCTTTTGCAGACGGCATACGCCGGCTGGATCTTCGCCGCCCAGCGCGCGGATCAACGGCGCAGCAAAGAGATCAAAGATCACGAGCGCGGAGACCGGATAGCCCGGCAGACCCAGGAGAGGCTTCCCCGCGGCGTTCGCGAAGATCGTCGGCTTGCCCGGGCTGACGGAGATTCCATGAAAAACCATCTCAGCATTCGGCAGAGAGAGAATGGCGTCCATGGCGATATCCCTGGCGCCCACCGAGCTGCCGCCGGAAAGCAGCACCAGATCGCCCCACCCGGTCGCTTTCCTGAGCGTCTTCGCCAGCGCCTCGCGGTCGTCGCGCACCACGCCCAGGTCGTTGAGCTCGGCGCCGCACTGCTCGATGAGACCGGCCAGCGAGTGCTGGTTGATATTGCGCACCTGCCCGGGGAGGGGCTCGGTATCGACGTCGACGATCTCGTCGCCGGTGGAGATCAAGGCCACGCGCGGCTTCTTGTAGACCCGGAGGGAGGAGATGCCGATCCCGGTGAGGGCGCCCAGGTCATGGGCGCGCAGGCGGCGGCCGCGCCGAAAGACCGGCTCTCCCTTTTTGATGTCGTCGCCGATCTGAATCACATTCTGCCACGGAGAGACCCCGCGATGGATCTCCACCATCCCGTCGCCGACCTCCTCCGTGTATTCGACCATCACAACCGCATCGCTCTCCGGCGGCAGCATCCCCCCGGTGGAGATGCGCGCGGCCTCGCCTTTTCCCACCGGCCGGATGGCCTCTTTTCCCATCTCGACCGTGCCGGAGAGCTTTAAATAAGCGGGCAAGCTCGCGCTGGCGCCGAATGTATCCTTCGACCGGACCGCGTAGCCGTCCATGGCAGCGCGGTGGAAGTGCGGTAGGTCGACCTGAGAGTGGAGATCTTCCGCAAGGACCCTGGCTCGCGCCCGAACGGTCTCGATCTGCTCGGTGCCGACCGGGCTAATGGCGAGTAAAACCCGTTTGGCCTCTGCCGGCGTGACGACCTTAAAGAACGCTTTCAAAGGGACAAGCCCTCCCCAAGGCCGGGACCTTACTTAAAGCTCCTGGTAAAAGCAATATGGGTAATTTGGCTGCTCGTTGCCGGCTAACTCGCTTCCATAGACTTACGTCTTGCTATCTTGTCACCGCGCCTTCCGAAGCCGAGGAGACCAGCTTTGCGTACTTCGCCATCACGCCGGTTTCATAGCGCGGCTTCGGCGCTTTCCATTGTCTGAGGCGGGCTTTGCGCTCCTTCTCCGTGATCTCGACATCAAGGCGGCGCTTCTTGATATCGAAGACGATCGTGTCGCCGCTGCGCAGCGCGGCGATCGGACCGCCGCTGGCGGCCTCCGGGGCCACGTGGCCGGCCATGAGGCCATGCGTTGCCCCGGAGAAGCGGCCGTCGGTAAGAAGCGCGACCGAATCGCCCAGGCCTGCGCCGACAAGAGCCGCCGTGACCGCCAGCATCTCGCGCATCCCGGGCCCGCCTTTCGGCCCTTCGTAGCGGATCACAACGACGTCATTGGCTTTGATCTTTCCCTGCTGCACGGCCTTGAACGCGTCCTCCTCGCGGTTAAAGACGCGCGCCGGGCCCCGGTGCAGCATCCGCTCATGGCCCGCGACTTTCACCACACATCCCTCGGGAGCCAGATTTCCTTTCAGGATCACAAGCCCTCCCGTCGTTTTAAGCGGCTTCGAAAGCGGCCGCACCACCTCCTGACCCGGAGTCTCCTGCGCGTCCCGCGCCGCTTCACCGAGAGTCTTCCCGGTAACGGTCAGCGCATCGGCGTGAACCAGACCGGTCTCCAGGAGGCGCTTGGCGACGAGCTGAATGCCGCCGGCTTTGTAGAGATCGTTGGCCACGAAGCGGCCCCCGGGCTTGAGATCCGCGATGAGCGGCGTGCGCGAGCTGACACGGTCGAAGTCGTCGATCTTCAATTTGACTTGTGCTTCACGGGCGATCGCCAGCAGGTGTAATACCGCGTTGGTGGAGCCGCCGGTCGCGGCCACCGCGGCGATGGCGTTTTCTATCGCCTTGCGGGTGATGATCCGCGACGGGCGGAGATCCTTGCGCAGAAGCTCCATGACCAGCTTTCCCGCGTTGAAGGCGGCCTCGTCCTTCTCCGCTACCATGGCGGGGATGCCGTTGCTTCCCAACGGCGAGATGCCGAGAAACTCCATCACCGTGGACATGGTATTCGCGGTAAACTGGCCGCCGCAGGCGCCAGCTCCCGGACAGGCGGTGTCTTCAATGGCCTTGAGCCGCTCAGCGCTGATCTTGCCGCGGCCGTACGCGCCCACCGCCTCGAACACGTCCTGGATGGTGAGATCCTGGCCGGTAAGGCGGCCGGGGGCAATCGACCCCCCGTAAAGCGCCAGGCCGGGGATATCGAGCCGAGCCAGGGCCATCACGACGCCCGGGTTGGTCTTGTCGCAGCCCGAGATGCAGACGAGGGCGTCGAAGTGATTGCCGCGGGCGACCAGCTCGATCGAGTCGGCGACCACCTCGCGGCTGATGAGCGAGCACTTCATCCCCTCCGCGCCCATGCTGATGCCGTCGGAGATCGACACCGTGTTGAATTCCATCGGCGTGCCGCCTGCGGCGCGGATGCCCTCTTTGATTTTCGCCGCCAGGCGGCGCAGGTGGAAATTACACGGCCCGATCTCGATCCAGGTGTTAGCCACGCCGACTATCGGCCGCGCCAGATCCTCATCGGTAAAGCCGATGCTTTTAAGCATCGCCCTGGACGGCGCCCGATCCGGCCCGTCGGTGATCACACTGCTGCGTTTCTTGAGATTCTCTGCCATGATTCTTACCTCTTAACTGTCGCCTATTGCCCCGCGTCTCAGGAGCGTTTCTAACTTAACCAACCTGCGGTGGCATTTGCAAGCATCCCTCGATTCCCACCTTATGGGGCTACGAATGTTGTTGCTTTATGACCCCGAATTATCTAAATTCCGCGCGACGCTGTGTCGTGCCGCCGTCAGGGCCCGTGAGGTGTGCCATATTCACTGAACCCGTGTCCCGCCGCAGGCGCTTCGAACTCCTTGCAGGCGCCCTTGTAGCGCTCCTCGCAGGCGCCGTCCTTCCATCATCGGCGCCGGCGCAAGTGTCTTTCGACCCGGCCGTGAATTTCGCCACCGGCTCCCTGCCTATCGCGGTCGCCATCGGAGATGTGGACGGGGATGGGAAATCCGACCTCGTCGCCGTCAACACCAGCTCTGACACCGTCTCGGTTCTCCTCGGAAACGGGGCCGGAAGCTTTGGCGCAAAGACCGATTTCGCGACCGGGGACGCGCCCCACGGCATCGCCCTTGCCGACCTGGACGGCGACGGGAATCTCGACATCGTCGTGGCGAGCACAGCCGCGGACACCGTGTCGGTTTTGCTCGGGACCGGGACGGGAAGCTTTTCTGCAGCGACGAACTTTCCTGCCGGCGACGGCCCGTTCTTCGTGGCCGCCGGCGATCTCGACGGCGATGGGATACCTGACGTTGCAGTCGCCAACTTCAACGCCGGCACGATCTCCGTGCTGCTTGGAACCGGAACGGGAAGTTTCGGCTCCAAAACCGACTTCGCCACGGGCGCCGGCGCGCGGGCCGTCGCCATCGGCGACCTGAACGGCGACGATGTGCCGGATCTCGTGGTCGCCAATACCAACGCAAACACGGCCTCCGTGCTGCTCGGAACCGGGACGGGAAGTTTCGGGGCAAAGACAGACTACGGTACCGGTGCCGGCCCGCGCGAGGTGGCCGTGGCCGACGTCAATCAGGATGGACGACTTGACGTCATCGTCGTCAACGGAAACGCCGACACGGTCTCGGTCTTCCTCGGGGTCGGAGATGGAACCCTGGGATCAAAGACCGACTTCGCCGTGGGAGCCGGTCCCCGGTCTGTGGCAGTCGGCGACGTGGACGAGGATGGAAAGCTCGATCTCGTCACCGCCAACTCCAGCGCCAATACGGCCTCGGTCCTGCTCGGAAACGGGGCCGGGAGCTTCGGGTCGAAGACCGATTTGGCGGCCGGATCCGGTCCGTTCTCGGTCGCGATCGGAGATCTCAACGGAAACGGACAGCGCGATCTCGCCGTCGCCAACGTCAACGGCAATACCGTTTCCGTCTTCCTGAACACCGTCGCCCCCGTCATCAACGTGACGCCGGGCTCCCAGGGATTTGGAAATGTCGCGGCAGGGAGCGCCACGGATCGCACCTTCACCGTGAAGAACACCGGAGGCGGGATCCTGACCGGCAGCGCTTCGACCGCCGCGCCATTCAGCATCGTCGCCGGAGGCTCCTATAGCCTCGCCGGCGGCGCCAGCCAGACCGTCACTGTGCGCTTCCAGCCGACAGAGGCCGCTATCTTCATGGACAACGCGAGCTTCACCTATAGCGGCGGCAGCGTGTTGCGCGGACTGACGGGCACCGGGACCAACCCCGTTCCCGCGCTCACCGCGCTTTCGCCGAGCAGCGCCACAGCGGGCGGCGCCGGATTCACGCTGACGGTCACCGGCAGCAACTTCGTGTCCACGTCGGTGGTCCGCTGGAACGGCTCGAATCGAACGACCACATTCGTGAGCAGCACCCAGTTGCAGGCGGCCATCTCTTCCAGCGACATCGCCACGGCCGGCACGGCTGAGATCACGGCGTTCGATCCCCTGCCGGGTGGGGGAACGTCCGCCGCCCTGACCTTTACCATCAACCAGCCCGTGCCGGCTGCCGCCTCGCTCTCGCCGAGCAAGGCTACAACCGGCGGCGCGGGGTTCACGCTAACGGTCACAGGCAGCAACTTTGTGTCCGCGTCGGTGGTCCGCTGGAACAGCTCGAACCGAACAACCACTTTCGTGAGCGGCACCAAGCTGCAGGCGACTATCTCTTCCAGCGACATCGCCACGGCCGGCACGGCTGAGGTCACGGTGTTCAATCCGTCACCGGGGGGAGGGACATCCGCCGTCCTCCCCTTTACCGTAGCCAGCCAGTCGTTCACCCTGGACGTCACGGTCAAGGGCTCCGGCACGGGAACGGTAACCAGCAGTCCCGCCGGTATAAGCTGCTCCTCATCGTGCTCCGCCACGTTCACGGTAAACGCCGTCACGTTGACCGAAGCCCCCGCAGCCGGCGCAAGCTTCAAGGAATGGAGTGGCGGCTGCGGCGGCACGTCTGCCGACTGCACCGTGACCCTGAGCCCGACCAATGAAGTCGTCGCGACTTTCTCCGCGGTTTTTACCGACGCCACGCTAACGGCGCAGCAAACGGCGATCAAAGCAGCGCACGTCACCGAGCTTCGTTCG
>JACPDC010000349.1 GCA_016184235.1 Deltaproteobacteria bacterium
GTAGACGTCGCCGAGAAACCCCATCCGGTCGGCGACTTCGAACAACACGTCGATCCAGCGGCGCGACTGTCCCAGCGGCTCCACCACCGGCTGTCTCAACCCCCAATAGAAATGGCCGGTGGCCGGGCTCATGGTGTGGCTCGGACGGTTGGGGAAAAGATCGAAGCGCTCCAGGTAATGGGCCTCCGGCAGGACCAGGTCGGCCAGCTCCGCCACCTCGTCCAGGTGGGTGCTGAAGGTCACGATGAAAGGGATCTTCTTCAGCGCCGACGCTATGCTCTCGGGATTGCCGTTGTTCATCAGCAGATTGCGCCGGCAGACGATCAGCAGCTCGGGCGTGCATGGCAGGCTGAACTCTTGCGGATTCGTCAGGTTGATCTCGTACATGGGACTGCGGTTGGTAGTGATCGGGAAGAGCTGGTGCAGGCCGAGGTCATCGGGCGAGCGCTCCTCGAACTCGTAGTAGCGCGCGCCGTGACCGATCACCGAAGGCGGCGTGATCAAGCCTTCCTTGGTGGCCCCCGGCCCCCAGCGGCCCGCCGGGCCGACGAGATTCGGTCCGCGGTGCCCTCCGGGCACGTAGTAGGCGCCCACGACCATGTTCAATATCTGCACCGCCAGCGCGGTGTGGGTGCCGTGCTTGTGCGCGCCGGCGCCGCGGTAGATGTTGACCGCCACCGGCCGGTACGGCAGCACCTTGCCGTCGATCACGATAGTCGAGCCTATCCTGGCCGCCGCGCCGAACTCCTTGGCGATGCGCCGGATGGTGGCGGCGGGAATGGTGGTGATCGGCTCCACGCGCTCCGGGGCATAATCCCTCACATGCTCCTTCAACACCTGAAAGGCGGGCTGGCACCTCTCCCCGCCCGCCGTGAATAACCCCTCGAGGGCCGGCTCGATATTGGACTCATCGAACGGCACCGCCCCCTGGCTTCTTAAGTCCCACACCAGCGGCTTGCCGTCGCGCCCCTCTTTCAGATAGCTGCCGTCTTCGCCCACCAGGTAAGCGGCGTTGGTCCTGCGGCTCAAAAAATCCCGGTCGTAACAGTTCAGCTCGTTTAGCAGCACATTGATAATGCTTAAAATAAACGCCCCGTCGGTGCCGGGGCGGATCGGCACCCACTCGTCCGCCTTCGCCGCCGCGTTGGTCCCGACCGGATCGACGGCCACGACCCGCATGCCGCGCCGGCGCGCCTCCGCCATCTTGCGCGCCGTCACGTTGGCGTTCAGTCCGGCCATAAAACCCTGCTGATTGCCCAGAAGGATGGCGTAGTTGCAATAGTCGAGATCGAAGTCCGAGTGAAACGAGCCGTTGGTCAGATACATGGAGGCGTGGAGATAATTGCCGCAGAAGTAGCCGACCCAGTCGAAGGCGGGCGCCCAGGCCGGGCGGATGAAGTAGGAGCCCGCGATTTGATCGAAGCTCGAGACCACCAGGCCGCGCGGGTCCTTCTCCCGAACCTTGGTGAGCTTGTCGGTCAGAATCTTCAGCGCCGTCTCCCAGGAGATCTCCTGCCACTTGGGATCGACGCCGATCCCCTTCTGCGGGTTGGTGCGGATGAGCGGCGCCTTGACCCTGGAGGGATCATAGACACCGATCAGCCCCGCCTGCCCCTTGGGGCAGAGATGCCCTTCGCTCGCCGGACAGCCGGGATCGCCTTCGATCTTCACCAGGACGCCGTTTTTCTTCCGCGCCAGAATGCCGCACGCGGCAAAGCACATGTCACAGACGCTGTGAATCCACTCCTCGCTCTCCGCAGGACCGTACACTTGCAACCTCCCTCAGGCGGATAGACTCCCAACCACCACGCTGATTCTCTCCCCGCTTCCTAATAGCTACTTGTAGAGCGCGTCTATAAAGCCGCTGTTATCAATTTCCTGAAGCAGTTTTAGGTCCACTACTTGCTCTGGACGGACCCCCTTTGCCTTCGGATCCGTCTCAGCGATCATCTCAAGCTTGAGTCGAATGGCGTCAAACGACGGATAGGGCTTTTTCTCCGTAGCCGTCTTCATATATTCATAGGCTTCATCGATGCTTTCCCTATTGGCCTTGATGTCAATCCTCATGAACTTCGCAAGAAGCTCTGTGGTCTTGTCCTTGTTCGTGTGCCACAGTTTCAATCCGTCGATGAAACCCTTCATGAAGTTTCTCACCACATCTTGCCTTGTCCTGAGCATAGAATTGTTGGCAATGATGACTTCCTGCAGCCAGGGGATTCCCGCCTGGGTCAGGTCTATCAACGGATTCAACCCCCTGTTTCGCGCGAGCAGCGTCAGTGGAGGCGTGATGATAGCTCCCTGGATGCCATTGGCCTGCAAGGCGGCAAATCTGGCCGTCTGATCTCCGATCTGCATGATCGCCACGTCTTTGACCGGGACAAGCCCGAGTTTTTTGAGCGCCAGCACGGTCACGGCGTGGGATGTCGTCCCAAACCCGCTTATGGCAACAGCCTTGCCCTTTAGTTGCTCCGCTCTGGTGATGTCTTTGGAGGTGAAAAAAGTGTAGGTGAGCTTGTTCATGTAGCCCGCGATGATAATAAGGTCCGCCCCTGCAACAATAGCCCTCACGGACGTTATTCCGCCCGTGGACGCCAATTGAATATCCCCGGCAATGAGCGCCTGCATAAGCGGCCTGCCGCCGGAAAAATAGATCGGCACTACGTCGAGGCCGTACCTTCGGAACAGGCCCGCTTCTTTTGTGATCCAAACATGCGACAGGTCGGCGCTCATTCCCGCGTATCCAACAAAAAGTTTTTCCGGCGCCGCCAGACCCGTGTTTGCAAACAGGAGCGCAGATGCCATCCATAGGGCTGCCAGGAAACTGGTTTTTTTCATATTTTTCTCCCCTTCGTGACCCAACCTGTTAGGAGATCAGGTCCAGCTAAAAGAGAAACCATGGGAACCTACCCGGGCGCGTGGCTAGCTGCCGACGTAGAAGACGGACGGTTCGAGCCCTTTTTCGGGCAGCAGGGGACGGGCCTTTTTGTCCGCCACCAGGCGGGACACCTCGCTCTGGGGATCTTCCAGGTCGCCAAAAACGCGGCATTCGGTCACACAGGTCACCACGCAGGCGGGATCCAGCCCCTGATCCACTCGCTCCACGCAAAAATTACACTTCATCACGACGCCTTCGGAAAAATCCTGCTGGCTCTTTTCATAAGCGGTTCGCTCTCCCGGATAATAAGCGCCGTCGCTTTCATAAAAAGCGCGCGGCCCGTACGGACAGGCCTCCATGCAGGAGCGGCAGCCGATGCACATGTCGTAATCGATCAGGACAATGCCGTCCTGCCGCTTATAAGTCGCCCCGGTCGGACATACCTCCTGGCAGATGGGGTTCTTACAGTGATTGCACAGCACCGGAAGAAAGATTCTGCGCGCGGCGGGAAATTTTCCCACCTCTTTCTCCAGCACCTTCGCCCAAAAGATTCCCTTGGGAGTCGCGTGCTCGGCCTTGCAGGCCATCGTGCAGGCATTGCAGCCGATGCAAGTGTTGAGATCAATAACCATTCCGTAGCGCGCCATATCGGACCTCCTTAAAGCAGCGGATCATACAGGCCGACGCGAATAACCAGGAAGCGAAACAGGTAATCGCCGAAGAGCCTGAGCAAAGCCAAAATAACGGTGAAGGCAAAAACCGCCTGGGCTTGAGACTTCCACAATACCGCCCAGGAGAGGGCCAGCGGAACCACCAGCCCGGCCACGATCACTCCGCCCAAAAACAGCAGCCCCCATCTCCCCCGCGTCAGCAGACGGATCGACTCGCGCGCCGCCACAGCGGAGCTGGACATGACGGAGAGATGGCTGAGCACGAGGAGGAGACACGCCAGGGCCAGGTAAATTTGCAGCCTTTCCAGGGAAACTAAATCGAGAGGGGCTCCAGGCAGGAAAGGGGATGCGAGGATCAGAATATCGATCCCCGCCAGCAGAGAATAGACGAAAAAGATAACCGGAAATAAGGCCGAGTTCCAAAAAGGGATGGCCGGAGACGGCGACAGGACAAAGCCGGTGTAGATCATGACCAGCACCGCCGCGGCCACGGACACGGCCTTGATGACCGACCCCAGGGCGCTCCCGTTCTCCCAGAGAAAGCCCAGCCCGGGGGCGATCTGCAGCGCCCCGAAAAGCACCATCAAGGTAATAAAAAAACAGCCCCGGCTGATCCAGGAGCTCCAGGGACGAAAAAAGGCGCGCCAGAAACGCTCCGGCCGTCCCAGGTCCAAAAAGAGCAGCAATGTGCCGAGCACCAAGACCGAAATCCCGAGCAACCCCGCCCACGCGTGATCAATATAAAGGGAAATTAAGAAAAGCCCGGCGCCCGCTCCCCCCAGGAAGAGATAGCTGATCACCAGCCAGCCCCACTCCCGCTGCGGCTTAACCCCGATCAAAAACTCATCGATGCGCGCTGCCATATCCCCCTCCTTGTTTTTTTCTCAAGCGGCCCGTGAGACCTTCACCCGGATGCACGAGTCCACTCCCGTTGAGACCGGATCGACTCTCTCTAACGAGATCGGCAACAGACTGTTGAAATGAACGCCTTTTCCTTTGGCGACCGGCTTGCCTTTCGCCCAACTGCCGAACACCCCGGCAATGCCCACGACCTCCGGATGAATGCACTCTGTCAGCTTCGCCTGGCCCTTTACCTTTCCCGCCACCGATTCCACCCAAATCTCTTCGCCATCTTTGATCCCCTTGCGCCCGCCCGTCTCGGTGTTGATCAGGATCTTGTAGGCATAAGGGTTGTGCTCGGAGAGATCGTTGAGCCACGGATTCTGCGTGGTGATCGAAAGGCTGTGAAAGGGAATCTTGAAGTTCACTACGTAGAGGTCATAGGGAGGCGTGCCATCCTTGTACGCGGGGCAGGGCTTCCACTCCGGCAACACCTGATAATCCCCCGTGTCCCATTCCCGCCCGATCTGAGCCGCCACCTTGGCGACCGATTTCTTCGCCCTGAGCATGTTTTCAAAATAGATCGGAAAGCGCGGCTTGATGAACGGACCCGGATACTTCTCCTCCACGGCGCGGGGCACCTTGTGATAGCCGTTCTCCTTGAACCATTCGAGCCCGCGCTCGGGGCCAAACAGAGATTTGGTCCAACGATCGTAGAGTTCCTCCATGGTGTAGTGTTTTGCCGGATCCAGTTTGTACGGCTCCTTCATTCCCCACTTGACGTTGAGCAGCCCGTAAAGCTCGCCGAGGAATCCCATCCGGTCGGCGATCTCAAAGAGCACGTCTATCCAACGCCTGGCCTGCCCCCGCGGCGCGACTATGGGCTGCCTCAACCCCCAATAAAATTGGCCGGTGGCCGGGCTCATGGTGTGCGTGAGAGTGTTCGGAAAGAAGTCGAGCCGCTCCAGGGAAAGGGCCTCGGGCAGGACCAGATCCGCCAGCTCCGCCACCTCGTCGAGGTGCGTGCTGAAAGTAACCACGAAGGGAACCTTCTTAATCGTCTCAGCCATGATCGCGGGATTGACGTTGTTCATCATCAGATTGCGCCGGCAGACCATGAGCACATCGATGGTATAGGGAAGACCGAACATCTTCGGATCCTGGAGGTTGAGCTGATTCATGGAGCTGCGGTTGGTGCTGACGGGAAAGAGCTCGTGCAGTTCCATACCCTCCGGCCGCTTGTCCTCGAAATCGTAGTAACGCGCGGCCCGGCCGATGGCAGCGGGCGGGGTAATGAGACCCTCCGCGGTCTGCCCCGGCATCCAGGCTCCCGATGGACCGACAAGGTTAATGCCCCGGTGGCCGCCGGGAACATAAAAAGCGCCTACCACCATGTTCAGCATCTGCACGGACAACGCCGTGTGCGTGCCGTGCTTGTGGGCGCCGGCGCCGCGGTAGATATTCACCGCCACGGGACGGTAAGGGAGCACCTTGCCATCTATCACTATCGTCGACCCAATCCGCGCCGCCTCACCGAACTCCTTGGCGATGCGCCGTATGGTATCGGCTGGTATCGTTGTGATCGGCGCTACCTGCTCCGGCGTATACCCTTTCACATGCTCTCTTATCGTCTGAAACGCCGTCTGGCATTTCTCCCCGCCGGCAACGAACGATCCCTCGAGCGCTGTCTCGATATCAGCCTGATCGAACGGCACCGCTCCCTGGCTCTTTAAGTCCCACACCAGCGGCTTGCCGTCGCGCCCCTCCTTCAAATAGCTCCCGTCCTCCCGCACCAGATAGGCGGCATTGGTCCTGTGGGTGAGAAATTCCCGGTCGTAACACTTGAGCTCGTTCACTAATACGTTGATAAGGCTCAAGATGAACGCGCCGTCGGTGCCCGGTCGGATCGGCACCCATTCGTCCGCCTTGGCCGCCGCATTGGTCCCGATCGGGTCCACCACCACCACCCTCATCCCCCGCTTGCGCGCCTCGGCCATCTTTCGCGCCGACACGTTGGCATTGAGGCCCCCCATAAAACCTTGTTGGTTCCCGAGCAGGATGACGTAATTGCAATAGTCGAGATCGAAGTCCGAGTGAAAAGAGCCGTTCGTCAGGTACATGGAGGAATGAAGGTAGTTGCCGCAATAATAGCCGGTCCAATGGTGATTAGGAGTGCCGAAGGCCACGGCCCAGGCCCCGCCGATAAAATAGGTGCTCGCCGTGTGATCGAAGTTCGAGACCAGCAGTCCACGCGGGTCCTTCTCCCGGAGCTTGGTGAGCTTATCGGTGAGTATATCCAGCGCGGTCTCCCAGGAGATCTCCTCCCATTTGGGATCGACGCCGATCCCCTTCTGCGGATTGGTCCGTCTGAGGGGAGCCTTCACTCGCGAGGGGTCGTAGAGACCGATCAGCGCGGCTTGGCCCTTGGCGCAGAGATGGCCTTCGCTCGCCGGGCAGTCCGGATCCCCTTCGATCTTCACCAAAACCCCGTCTTTTCGGTGCGCCAGGATGCCGCAGGCGGCATAACACATGTCGCAGATACTGTGAATCCACACGTCTTCTTTCTCTCCGGGTGCTATCACTTTCAACCTCCTTCGGGCGGGTAGACCCCGACCACGACGCTGATCTTCTCGCCGCTTCCCAACCGGGTGTCGAAACCTTCGAGCTCGCCGATGTCGCAATCGTTGACGCAGACGAGCGCGGTCGAGCGCAGCTCGCCGCTCTCCCTAAACACGCTCATCCGAAAAGGATCGCCGTGCCTCTGGGCCAGCCTGGAGAGAAGCTCTCCCACGGTCGTGCCGACGGCGATCTCCAGCTCTTCCTCGCGGCAACCGATCACGTTGCGCACCAGACCGAGATAGGAGACTTGAATGCGGGCTTCCATGATGAGCGTGGATAAGC
>JACPDC010000350.1 GCA_016184235.1 Deltaproteobacteria bacterium
CACCTGATCAGGCCGGGTGATCGGGTGGTCGATCTCGGCGCCGCTCCCGGCGGATGGCTTCAGGTCGCCGCCCGGCTGGCGGGAAAGAAGGGAAGGGTCATCGGCGTGGATATCCAGCCGATCGAGCCGCTGCGAGAGGAAAACGTCCTCGTTCTCCAGGGAGACGTCGGCTCCGAGGAATGCCGGCAAAAAATCTTAGAACTTCTGGGGTCTCAAGCCGACTGTGTCTTGTCGGATCTCTCGCCGCGCTTAAGCGGCATCCGCGACGCCGATATCAGCCGCTCCATCGGGCTGGTGCGCTCCGCCCTGGAGGTCGCCTGTCGGCTTCTCAGGCCGGGAGGGACCTTCCTGGCCAAGAGCTTCATGGCGGAGGAGCTGAACGCCCTCTCCGCGGAGCTGGAGGGGCAGTTCCGGTCGCTGCAAAGGACGCGCCCGGACTCCAGCCGCAAGGGCTCCTCCGAGATTTACCTCTGCGCCCAGGGATTCCACCGCGAGGCCTGCGTCAAGCCGGGATCCGATTGATCGCAGGCGAATTACCGCAGATCGATTTTCGACGGTAGAGGGATCTCTTCCAGACCTTTCCTCAGTTTGCGCCTTAGCCGCGCGCGGTGGTAGAGGAGGGCGGCGGAGAGGCCGCAGATAAGGCCCGACAGGGCGGTCGCCCGAGGCGTCCCGAGCAGGGAGGCGACGCTGCCGATAAAGAGCGTGCCGAACGACCAGAGGCCCTATGACGAGACAGAGCAGGGAGAGGAGCATCGAGCGGGAAAAAGAAAAGAGCATCAGGAAGAGGGAAAAAGCCAGGACGCTTAAGAAGACAAAGTTCCTTCGGCGGCGGATGTCGCCCATGGAGGCGAGCCAGAGTCCGGATCCCACCGCTCCAACCCCCGGGGCCGCCAACAGAAGGCCAAAACCCGTAGGGCCCGCGTGAAAGATGTCGGTGGCAAAGACGGGCAGGAAACGGGTATAGGGCGAGCCGATCAAGGCGACAATATAAGCCAGGGAGAGGACCGAGAAGACCTGGTGATTGGTTTTGATATAGTTGTAGCCCTCGATCACCTCCTGCCAGAAATTCTCCTCTTTCTCTTCCCTCTGCCAGAGGGGCAGATCCATCATCACCAGAGACAGGATAATCGCGAGAAAGCTGGCGGCGTTTACCAGCAGGCACCCGGCGACTCCGATGACGCTGATCAGGACGCCGCCCAGCGAGGGACCGATCACCTTGCTCAAGTTGACGATGGAGGAGTTGAGCGCGATGGCATTCATCAGCTCTGCGCGCGGCACCAGGGTATTGATGAGGGATTGGCGCGCCGTTTGATTCAAGGTGTTCACCGTCCCGATAAAAAGAACAAGCAGTACAATGTGCCAGAATCGGATCAGGTCGAAGTAGACCAGCGCCCAAAAGACAAAGGCCTGGATCATGGCGAGGTTTTGCGTGAGCAAGAGCAGCCTGCGTCTGTCCAGCCGGTCCACGAGCGCGCCGCCGATGGCGCCTAAAAGAAGGCGCGGGACAGCCTGGCAAAAACCGAGCAACCCCAGAAGGAACGGCGAATTGGTCATGGTCCAGACAAGCCACGCCTGGGCCATCGCCTGCATGAAGTCGCCCGTGTGGGAGAAGACGGTGCCGATGAAGAGAAGACGGAAGTTGCGGTAGCGGAGGGAGCTGCCGGTTTTGGACAGGCTCCAGCTCCCCCGGGGCAGTCGTGCCATTACTCTACCGTCACGCTCTTGGCCAGATTGCGGGGCTGGTCCACGTCGGTGCCGCGCTGGACGGCGATGTGGTAGGCGAGGAGCTGCAGTGGAATCGTCAGCACGACCGGAGTCAGGAAATGGGAAGCCCTCGGTACCTGGAGCGTGCGGTAGGCCGCCGCCTCGATGAGTCCCGGCTCCTGGTCCGTGAGCACGACCACCTTGCCGCCCCGCGACTCCACCTCCTTCAAGTTTCCCAGCGTCTTCTGAAAATAGCGATCCTTGGGCGCGAGGACGACCACGGGCATCTTCTCATCGATCAAGGCGATCGGGCCGTGTTTCATCTCGCCGGCCGGATATCCCTCGGCGTGGATGTAGGAGATCTCCTTGAGCTTCAAGGCGCCCTCCAGGGCGATGGGGTAATTGATTCCCCGGCCGAGGTAAAGAAAATCAGCGGCGCCGCTCAGGGCCTCGGCCAAATCCTGCAGTTCGCCGTCGAGCTTGAGCGCCTCTTCCACCCAGTGCGGCAGATGCATCAGATCTGCCAGCAGCCTGGTCGCTTCTGCGCGCCGGAGCCGGCCGCTCAAGCGTCCCAGGCCGATCGCCAACAGGTATAGGGCGGTCAGCTGCGTGGTGAAGGCCTTGGTGCTGGCCACGCTGATCTCCGGCCCCGCGTGGGTGTACAATACGCCGTTAGACTTGCGCGCCAGAGTGGAGTCAACCACGTTGCAGATGGAAATGATCTTCGCCTTTTTCTCCCGGCCCATATCGACCGCGGCCAGCGTGTCGGCGGTCTCTCCCGACTGGCTGACAAGGAGAAGAAGGGAGCGCGAGTCGATGAGGGGGTCGCGGTAGCGAAACTCCGATCCGTAGTCCACCTCGGCCGGGACCCCGGCGATCTCCTCGAGCATGAATTTTCCCACCAGCGCCGCGTGCCACGCGGTGCCGCAGGCGACCAGATGAATGCGCTGGATGCGTTTGATCTCGCCCGCCTTGAGATCGATTCCCTCCAGGCTCACCTCCCCGGTCTTTAAAGATATGCGACCGCGGAAGGTATCGGCCAGGGCGCGGGGCTGCTCGTGGATCTCTTTGGCCATGAAATGGGCATAGCCCCCCTTGCGGGCGGCCACGGTATCCCAGGTGATCTCCTTGAAGGGCCTACGGACGCTCTTTCCCTCCCCATCGAGAATGCGGAAGCCCTCTGCGGTCACCTCGGCGATCTCGCCGTCTTCGAGAAAGGTCACCTTGCGGGTGTAGTCGAGGAGGGCGGGAATATCGGAAGCGATAAAACTCTCCCCGTCACCCCAACCCACGACGATCGGGGTCGAATTCTTGGCCACGATCAGCCGGTCGGGATTTTTTTGATTGAGGAAGACCAGGGCATAGGAGCCGTGGATCTGTCTCAAGCTTTTCTGCACCGCCGTGAGGAAGTCCGCGCCGCCGCGCATCTTCTCATTGACCAGGTGGGCCGCGATCTCCGTGTCGGTCTCCGATTCAAACCTGGCGCCCCGTTTGAGCAGGTGGTGCTTGAGCTCGAGATAGTTCTCGATGATCCCGTTATGCACGACCACCACGTCGCCGGCGCGGTGCGGGTGGGCGTTGGTCTCGGAGGGCTTGCCGTGCGTCGCCCAGCGGGTGTGGCCGATCCCCACGCTTCCCCGGACCGGCCGGTGGCCCAGAATTTTCTCCAGGTTTTGGAGTTTCCCTTCGCAGCGCCGGATGGTGACCTGACCGTCGCTCAAGACCGCTATGCCGGCCGAATCATAGCCCCGGTACTCGAGCTTCTTTAAGCTCTCCAGGATGATCGGCCCGGCCTCGCGCCCGCCTATGTATCCGACGATACCGCACATGATCGTTACTCGTGTTCGTTGTTCGTGTTCGTGCTTGTCATTGCCGTTTGTGGCCGGGCTCTGGCAACCCCGTTTCTTCCTTCAATCTTCACGAGCACGAGCCACGATGACGGAGCACGATTCAGCCCTTCTTCATCTTCTTGCGCTTTTCCTCGGTCCAGCCTTTCTTTACCTTCTCGCTCCGTTCGTTGTAGACCAGCGCCCCTGCCGGGATGTCGTGACGCACCGTCGTGGCGGTGGCCACATAGACGTCGTCCCCGAGACGGACCGGGGCGACCAGGGTGGAATCGCTGCCGACCTGCACCCGGTCGCCGATGGCGGTGCGGTATTTCTCGAAGCCGTCGTAATTGCAGGTAATGGTGCCGGCGCCGATGTTGCTCTCGCGCCCGATGGTGACGTCGCCGAGGTAGGTGAGGTGGTTGGCCTTGCTGCCCTCGCCGACGGTCGCCTCCTTGGTTTCGACGAAGTTGCCGATGTGGACGGCGCGGCCGAGCGACGTCCCCGGACGGAGATGGGCAAAGGGACCGACAATGGCCCCGTCCGCGATCCGGCAATCGCTAAGCACCACGGAAAACCGGAGATGGACGTCATCGGCCAGGCGGCCGTTCGTGATGTAGGCGCTGCCGTCGATCCGGCAGCGCTCGCCGACGACGGTCTTTCCCAGGAGATGGGTATTCGGGCCGATCACCGTGTCTCTCCCGATCGTCACCTCCTCCTCGATGTAGGTGGTCTCGGGGTCTTTGAGGGTAACGCCGGCTGCCATCCATTTCCGGTTGATTCTTTCCTGCAGCGTCTTCTCCATCATGGCAAGCTCCTCTCTCGTGTTCACGCCCAGGATCTCCCGCGGATCTTCCGCATGGACGGTCCCGACGGTCCGGCCGTTCTTGAGCGCGATCCCCACGACATCGGGGAGGTAGTATTCTCCCTGCTGGTTACGGTTGCTCAACCCCTTCAACGCGTCGAAGAGAAAGCGCGCGGAGGCGGCATAGATACCCGCGTTGATTTCTCGGATCTGCTTCTCTTTTTCACTGGCGTCCCGCTCTTCCACGATCCCCAGCAGATTGCCTTTGCCATCTCGAAGGACTCGCCCGTATCCGGCGGGTTCGGCCAACGAAGCGCTGACGAATGTCAAAACTGCATTTTGCTCGCGGTGGCAGCGCAGCAGCCCAAGCAGCCTCTCTTTCGAGATGAGCGGGACATCGCCGCTCAAAATCAAGACTTCTCCGGAGAATCCTGCGAAGATTTTTCCGCTACAGCCCACCGCGTGGCCCGTGCCCAGCTGTTTTTCCTGAAGGACCCAGGTGATGGCGTCCTCGCCGCAGGCCTTCTTCACCTTCTCGGCTCCGTGTCCTACGACAACCGCAAGTTTTTTCGGCTTCAGGCGCCGCGCGGTCTCAAGGACGTAAGCGAGCAGGGGTTTTCCGCCTAAGGAATGAACGACTTTCGGGCGGCCGGACTTCATGCGCTTGCCCTCGCCCGCCGCCAGGATAATGACTCCGAGATCTCCCATCCGCGCCTCGAAATAAACAACAAAGCGAATTATAGCCTAAGTATGGGTTGAATCAAACCGAACCCCAGAACTCTCCTTAGCGAAGAATCTGCGGTCCAGGTACGGAATCAAGTAGAGACTCCAGCCCCCCCGGCTCCAAGGGCAAGAGAGCCGGTCTGTCTTGACGGATATGGATGGGATTGATAGATTGTCTGTATCTTATGGATAGGGAGGTCGCTATGAAGGCCACGGTAAGAAAGAAAACCTACAACCTGGATGAAGAGATGATCGATAAAGTCCGACGGTTGTTCAACGTGAAGACCGATACGGAGGCCATTCAAAAGGCGCTGCAGAAGACCGTTGAGGACCGAGAGGTCGAGGAAGCCCTGGACAGACTGCTCAAAGAAGGCCGGTTCCGGACGATTTACCGGTGAAGTATCTCCTCGATACCAACGTTTACCTCGGCGCCTTTCGATCCGATCAGAAGAAGGCTCAATTTCGCCAGACCTTTTTCCCTCTCCTGCCTGCGACTTTTCTGTCGTCGGTGGTTGCCTACGAGCTTTACGTCAATGCCCAGGATAACCGCACCCGGAGTTTGGTGCAGGAGTTTATCCGCCCAATGGAGCAGGCCCGACGGCTCGTAGCACCTGCTTTTGATGATTGGGTCGAGGCGTCCGCCGTCGTGACAGCGATTGAGCAGAAAGATAAAGGTTGGCGGTCAAAGCTTCCAGCCCTCTTAAACGACATTCTTATTTCACTCTGCGCCCGCAGGATCGGCGCAACAGTTGTCACCTATAACAAGGACGACTTCCAGCTCATTCGGCGGCACAAGGATTTTTCCCTGCGCGTGCTGGTGGTGTGAGCGGTTGCGGCGGTCCCTCATCATTCCGGCGGCAGCTTTGGAATCGGGCGAGAGCAAGTCGGCCCAGCAGCCAGTTCCGTCTGCGTGTATCGACTGGCCTTTGCCAGGTGGATCGGGTACGGGGGAGAGCCAAGCCCAAACTCCACCGTGTAGTGGCCGGGCAACAGACTCGTCCTGAGCGTCCCGATCTCTTTCTGAACGAAATGGCCGTTGGTCGAGGTGCATGGGGTCTGGCATGGATATCTAAACAATAGTCGCAAAGACTTAGTTTGCAACTATGCTCTGACTAAGATGCCGGGAAACTGTCAACATATCCATGCCTGACCCCGTACCCTTCAAGATACAAGACCTGACCCCATTAGCCCCTTTTTAGACTGGGATCTTTTTGTCTCTGAGTGTTGCTTCCTTGCCGGCCGCAGAGCTAGGCTCGGGGTGTTCCCCGAACGGCGCGGCGCGGGATGAGCCAGGCGGTGAGGCCGGAGAGGACGGCGCTGCCGGCCACGGCGAAGGGCACGGGCACGAGGGCGGCGACGCTGCCTAAACAGACCGCGCCTAGAGAGCCGAAGCCGCGGTCCAGAAAAAAGAGGCTCATCGCCCGGCCCAAGAGATGCGGCGGGCATTCTTCCTGGATGATCGCCCGGGCCAGGACCCGGTAGCTCAT
>JACPDC010000351.1 GCA_016184235.1 Deltaproteobacteria bacterium
AGGGGCGGGATTCCATCAAGGTCATTATTGAACCCCAGCGCGGCTAACGCGCCAATCCCAATTCCTTCCGGGCCTTGTCGAGAAAGCTATAATCAAAAACTTCCGATACGGTGACGAGCTTGGTTACCTTCGCATTCTCCCTCTGCAGATCGATCAGCACTTGCACGGACTCAGGCTTGACGTAGGCGTCCCTGGTTAACACGCGCATCAGATGCCTGAGCATCTCGCCCGCCATCTTCCGGTCGTTGACTCTCCACTGCTTCATCAGGATGTCGAGGACCGCCTCGTGATTGTTCTTGTCCCAGATGAATTGGAGACCTCGCAGGGTGGCGCGAATCATCTTTAATATCTCGTCCGGGCTTTCACGAATCTTCTTTTCTGAAGCACCAAATCCATTCTGGGGAAATTGCACGACATCTCCCAAGAAGATCAGCTCGTTATATCCTTTCTCCATGGCAATAATATTTTCCGGGACTGAGAGGAGAGAGGCATCCACGACCCCAGACTCTAGGGCCGCGAAGCGAGCAGCCGCAGCGCCACCGGCGGGAAGAACTGAGACATCTCGACCTGGTTCGAGCCCAAAATGCCTCAGCGCCTGATGCGCTAGTAAAGTCGCCGACCCTCCAGGAGAGCTGCCCGCAACCTTTTTTCCCCTAAGCTGTCGCGGCTCCTTGATCTCTTTCTTGCTTATCAAAAAAAGCAGAGGACGATCCACCGTAAAGATCAAAACCTTCATCGGCCGCCCCCGGACCGCTGCTCCGATCACCCCAGTCACTGCGGCATTGTAGTCGATGTCCCCGGTGAGCACCGCCGTGCTGGCGAGATTGGCCGCCACGAGGATGAGTTCCAGATCGATCCCCTCTTCCCTATAAAAACCCTTGTGATGAGCCACAAACATGGGTAAAAAAGAGACATTGGTCGAGGGAATCCCCATGCGGATTTTTTTAGCCTGCGTTTGCGCCAGAGAACCAGGGGAAAGACCCGCCAAGAAGAATATACAGGCCCACAAGATCAGAAGCAGTCGCGTAGCCGTCGGTGTTTGAATCATAGACATGCGAACCTCCCTGCCTTCATGTCGAAGCCATAACGCTAATCCGCCGCTGCCCACAGCACCCGGTCCGCCGGCAGATTGATTTTTATTTCCTGCCAGCTTTCGCCGCGGTCGCGGCTCAAGAGAATCTTGCCCGCACCGCCCGAACCCGATGCGTGGCCCCGCGCCACATCGCCTAGTCCGGCAAACACTGCATCGGGGTCGTAGGGGTGGTGCACCAGCGCCCAGATCATCGGGTCGAGATTTTCAGGTATGCCTCGGCCCAGTCGTCGCAAAAGGAAGTCATGAAAATAGTCCCGGGTTAGACCGTTCTCGGCTCGAACCCAGCCCTCTGCGGGATTATCGCTGGTAAAGAAGCCGCGCGCGGTGGCGAGGAAATAGCGGTCAAAGCGGCTGGGAAGATTCAAGATGACGTGGATGTCCAGATAATCGATGCCCTGGCTCACGTCTTCCCAGCTCTTTCCCCGGTCGAAACTGCGCACGACGCCGCCATGCTCGATGCAGAGATAAATGATCTTTGAGTTATCGGGATGGATGAAAATATTCCGCACGTGGCCCTGGTGAGGCGGCTGGGGGAAGCGCCAGTTTTTTTTAACCTCTTGAGGCAGCTCTCGAAGCGAGGACAACTCGATCCAGTTCTCTCCACGGTCTTCGCTCCGGTACAGGCCGACCGGCTCGACACCGGCGTAGACAACGTCGTCGGAAGTAGGATCGATTGTAACGGCGCGGATGTCGCCGTCCAAGACTTTACCCCAGTGCCTGCCTCCGTCCTCGGTTCGGTAAAGGCCGTTGTGGGTGATCCCGACAAACACACGCTGCGGATGCAGGCGGCAGCCGGCGATTGAGTCGATGATGCCGTCGGCGAAATCGCGGCCCAGTTCTTCCCAATCGCTGTTATTGGAGTGCCAGACTATCAACCCATGCTGGGTGCCGGCGTAAAGGCGAACCCTCTCGCTCATAATCCTCTCCTTCGTTCAAGTCGTTCCAGCCGTTCAAAACGTTCATCGCCCCCCATTGGTTTTTAAACGACTTAAACGGCTTGAACATTTTGAACTATTTGAACGGTATTTATCCGTTCTACGGAAAAAGCTCGCTTTTTCCCGTGGCGGGCTGGCGATCCCAGCGTGCCTCAAGCCGGGAGAAATAATCCCACGCCCGTTGCGCCCGGCGTTGCAGCGCGATTTCCGCGTCGAAGGCCCGGCACTCCTCGGGACTGATAAAACCTAACGTAGCCAAGCTCGCTGCCTGCACGCTCTTTTTCGCATCATCTTCCAAAACCAGCGAGGCGTAGAGGACCTCCGCGAGATTTCTGCCCGCCACGACGATCCCGTGACCCCGCAGCAGCGCGGCGCGTTTGCTGCCGATAACCTCGACCAGGCGCATGGCACGGGCGGGCGTGGTAATGAGGTGGGCCTCGCTGTAGAGCGGCACGCCGCCGCTGAATATCGCGCCTTGCAGGGTGACCGGCTGGAAGTCGCGCTTGGCGATGGCGAAAAGCGTCGCGTAAGGAGAATGAAGGTGGGCCACCGCCAGCGCGTCCTCGCGGGCGGCGTGGAGGGCGGTGTGGATCGGCCACTCTACGGGGGGACGTCCCGCGGGATCGAGGGGTTTGCCGTCGAGATCGGCGGGCACCATCTCCTCGGGGCGGAGATTTGCCTTGTCGGAACCCATCCCGGGAGTGATCAAAATCCTCTTCGTCCCCGGATCGTACACGCTCACATGGCCGAAGAGGCCCAGCATCCCTTGCATCGCCAGGATCCGTCCGCATGTGGCGAGATGGTCTCTCAAAACGGGCTCAGCAGCCATTATCGTCGTCCACGCCTCAATCCAGTTGAGCCCACTCCTCGAACTCTTCAAGGCCGAGCTTCTTCAATGTGTCCATAAACGGGCGGCCGGTCTTCTCATGCCTGCCCATCAGCCGGTGATACTCGTAGACCATGTCCGGCAGCCACTTGGCGATAGTGAAGCCCTTGTGCTTGCCGTCCGGCAGCGGCTCGAGAAATCTCGGCCCGACCTCTTTCCAGTCATGCTCTGCGATCCAGCCGCGCTGCGTGCCGAAGATGCTCTGCAACATAGCGCTGCGATGGCCGGCCTCCAGCGCCTGATCGATGTCGAAGTTCCAGCCGGTGGTGGCGTTGAAGGAATCGACGATGCTTTTGATGCCGTCCGGCTTCATGTGCATCTGGGCGAACCAGCAGCCGCCGATGAGGCCGCAGAATTGGCGGTACTGCTCGGAGAGCGCGTTCGACCAGGGCCAGCCGGCCGGATTATCTCGATCCAGCGGGCCCCATTTCTCCCGGTATTTTAGATCCGGCGGGGGGTTGACCGACCCGCCGCCTTGCGGCTTCATCCCGCCGCTCGCCACGATCTCGCGTATCATCTGCCCGAAGTGCGGCCGCCAGTCGTGCAGCGCCGGGGTGCCTTTTTTCGTGTGGACAATCCACTTTGGCGCGTCACCTCCGATCGCCTCGGCTACCTCCACCGGCCCTTCGGCGAAGAGATTTCCCCAGTAGCCTTCGCGCCGCGCCGCCATGTCGAGCAGCCGATCGATGACCTCGACATTGCCCCACTCAAACTTGAGCCCGCCGGTTTTTTCCGCGTTGAGCAGCCCCTTTTCCCACGCCTCGAAGGCGACGCCGACGCCGCAGGAAAAATGGCTGCACTCGATTCCAAGATCGTTGATCCTCTGGGCAAGGTAGAGAGCGTCGTTCCCTCGGACCCCGAGATTGTAGAAGGTGTCGAGCCACTCGCTGCCCGCGTTGAAGTGGCCGAGGGTGCCGCTGTGTTTCCCCGCCTTCAGCTCGACGTCCCAGGGGCAGAGCCGCTGGCACTGGAAGCAGGGTCTCAAGGTGACGCGGTTTTTGTCAAAGCCTTCGATGTGGCTCTCCTCGATGACGGTGCTGCGGAAATTGAAGTTCGGCGCGCCGCCGAGATCCACGGCATGGCCCGCGGTTCTCTTCTCCGCTTCATGCCGCACCACCAGCGTATTTCTCCATCTCAGCCCCGCTTCGATCAGCCGCTCTCGGTCATGGAGCGACGGGCGGGCTGTGCCGTGCACGACAATGGCTTTCAGTTTCTTCGAGCCAAAGACCGCGCCGCCGCTGTGCGCCGCATTATGGTTGTAGTCGTTGCACAGCATCGCCGCGTGGACGAGATTCTCACCCGCCGGCCCGATGCACATCACCCGCGCATCTTTAAGTCCGACCTCCGCCCTCAGCAGGTCCTCGGTCTCCAGCGCCCCCTTGCCCCATACTCTGCCCGCATCGCGCAACTCCGGCTTTCCTTCGTTGATGAATAGATAAGTGGGATTGGAGGCGGCGCCCTCGATGATGACACCGTCGTAACCTGCCGCCTTGAGGGTGACCGCCCAGAAGCCGCTCGCCGCCCCGCGCCCCAGCGTGTGGTTCGTCAAAGGACTCAGGTAAACGGCAGTGACCTTGGTCCCTCCGGGGGTAAATCCCGTTCCGGTGATCGGCCCGGTCATCATGACGACTTTGTTTTCCCGACCGTACGGCTTGGCATCCAACGGCAGTTCTCTGAGGAGGATGTAGCTGGCCAGGGCCTGGCCGCCGATGAATTTCCTGAGCAGCGGCTCCTCGGGAAGATTCTCGTCTCTCATCGAGCCCGTGGTGAGATCGACGCGCAGGATCCTGCCCATGTAACCGCCGGGAAGCCTGGTCTTACGTTCGCGCGGAAAAATGTCAGCGGAGTTTGCCATTTAGAAGATGCCTTTCTAACCTTCCTTCCTCCACGGCCAGTAGCGGTAGATCAACCGCTTGGGGTGGATGAGGGCGAGGTAGAGCGCGCGCGCCTTGCCGGCGAGCCCGCAGCGCAGCGTGAAAAGGTCTTTGAGCATCAAAACAAGCGGAATCCTGTGCCTGGGATACTTCTGCGGCCCGACGGCAGGGACTCCGTAGCTCTCCTCCTTCTCTTTGAGCACATAGAGCAGCTGGCTCCCTCCCGCCTCTTTCTCGCCGTAGACATATCCGCCGGTCTCTTCGGCGCGCTGCTTCGCTTTAGCCGATATCTCGTCTTGAAAACCGAAATCAAGCGCTTGCACCGGGCAGGCCTGGACGCAGAAGGGAGACTTGTTTTCACTTACCCGGTCGCTGCACATGGTGCACTTGCTGGCCTTGTGGGTGATGTCGTTCTTGGCGATGACCCCCCAGGGACAGGCGTAGATGCAATACTCGCAGCCGATACAGGTGTCCTGATTGATAACCACAGGCCCTTCTTCGTACTTGGTGATCGCCTCCACCGGGCAGACGGCGGCGCACATGGGAAACTCGCAGTGCATGCAGCTGTTGCGCGCCCAAATGGGAGAGAGGCCCTCGAGAACCGGCGGCTCCATCGTGATCCAGTTGGTGCTGGAAAGCTCGTAGAGCGTCGTGCGGGGATGATCGTTCCAGTCCTTGCACGCCTGGACACACTGGCGGCAGCCGATGCATTTGGCGGCATCGAAGAGAATCGTTCTCGGCCTGCCGTCGAGCAGACGGCCGGTCGGAATCAAGGCGCCGTATTTTTGGCCCATCAGTTATTCCGCCGCCGGACTCTAGCGCCGGCCTTGACCCTTGGGAGCGGGAAAGTGGAGCTCCAGGTAGTTGCCTTCGGGGTCGAACATGTAGATCGTCTTGCCGGTGCTCCGTTCCACCGACCTATGAAACAGTCCCAGTTTTTTAGCCTCCTTCAGGGCCGGTTCGTAGTCGTCCCAATCCATGTCGAAGGCCTGGTGGGCGATGCCGTCCTGGTCCAGGGCGTCCTTGTGGATCGCCCTGGGGCGCTCAAAAAGGACCACGTCATCGCTGCCGCATTTGAAGCGATCCAGCCTGGCTACCTTCCCGTGGATCTCCAGGGAGTCGGGGTTGTTGGGATTTCCGCCCACCCTATCGATAAACTGCAGTCCCAGGACCTTGGTGTAAAACTCTCGCGCCCGGTCGATGTCGTCCACCGGGATGCCCATGTGATAGATTTTCTTGAGTTTCATGGTTTTGACTCCTTTTCCAGATAACCTTTTGGAGGCTGCGGGCAGGATATTAATGGCGCGCCCGCGACGCTGTCAAGACTTAAGAGAGTTAACCGTTGATTTGAGCCGGCGGAGAATGTTAAGTGTCTCGCTTCGGAGGAAACCGATCATGGCGAGCAAGTTGAAAATCATCTACCGGTCCAACTCCCACGCCCCTTTTTGGGTGGTGGCGGGGAAATCCGGGATGTGGGAAAAAAACGGCCTGGAAGTGGACACCAGCCCTCAGCTCGTGCGGGAGAAGGCGGTGGATTCCCTCAAAAGCGGCCACGTGGACCTGATATCGGGCAATCACCACAACCTCTATGCCCGCAAGGCCAAGAACCGGGAAGACTTCGTCCATCTGGCCCAGGTGGCCAACAACTGGACTGAAAATAGACTGGTGGTCGCCGGCGGAATTCAGGGAACACGCGACCTCAAGGGAAAGAAGATTGCTTTGGAGAAGCCGACTTCCCATGCCGGCCTCAATGTTTGGCTTTTTCTCCTGCAGGAGGGTCTCGACGTGGATAAGGGCGACGTGGAGCTGGTTCCCTATCCCGGTCCTGCGGAAGAGCGCTGGAAAAGGGTTCTCAAGGGAGAGTTTGACGCCACCTTCGTGGGAGTTCCCCACGACATGCGGGCGGCTCGGGCGGGCGCCCGGGTGATCCCGGTACGGCCGATGCCGATGGTTCGCGGGGTCACGCTGACCACGAGGATGAGCTTTGTCATCGACCACGAAGAGGAGATCCGAAGGCTGATTCGAGGCGTTGTGGACACCGTTCACTTCTTCCTCACCCAGAAGGAGCAGACGATCAAAATCTTGCAGCAGCATGTCTCTCCCATTCTGCATCTCGAGAGCGACGAGGAGGCGCGGGCCCTCTACCAGGAATGGGCGCAATCCGTCGAGAGAAAACCCTATCCTTCTCCGCAGGCGATCCAGAACGTCTTTGAGCTCGCGCTGCGGCGCAATCCCGAGATCGCCGGCTTTAATCCGATGGCCCTATGGGATACCCACTACGTTCGCGAGCTGGACGATAGCGGCTATATCGACAGGCTTTACTC
>JACPDC010000352.1 GCA_016184235.1 Deltaproteobacteria bacterium
CCTGAGAGGCGATCATGGTCCCCATGCCGCACCCGGGCGCGGTGAGCGTCATTTTGACCGCCACCTTGCCTTCGTTGACTTCCACGTCGTAGACCAACCACAGATCGACGATGTTGACCGGGATCTCCGGATCGTAGCAGCTCTGCAGCGCCTCATAGACCTGTTCTTTAGTCACCATGCCCGTTACTCCTTTCCTTCCTTTAACTATCCTCGGCATCTTTACATGCAGAGCAGGGACAGAGCGCCCTCAAGTAATCGAACGTATAAATGCCGGTGTTGTGCCCGTCCTTCCACTGGAACTGGATCGCGTAGTTTCCCACCGCGCTGATCTCAGCCAGCTCCGAGTCCTCCACTTCGATGAATTTCACGCTCCCGCCATGTCCCTGGCACATGGCGCAGGGGCAATAGCCGCGCAGATATTTCCGGGAATATTCCCCGACATGGCCGTCGTCCCAGGTGACGCGCACCAGCCCTTTTTCTCGCATATGGTTGATTTCGACGGGAACAGATCTTTCCATGAGAACCGATCAGCTCGATATGATTTTCAGCGACTGCGCCCGTCTGGCGGCCTCCGAAACGACGGAGAGCTGGCCCGCCAGCTTCGAGGCAACCTCCAAAAAGACTTTGCTGATCTCGGAGTCGGGCTCCCGAACCAGAATGGGAACCCCCCGATCGCCCCATTCGCGCAGGGAGGAAGTGATGGGGATCTCGCCGAGAAAAGGGATCTTGAAGCGTTCCGCGGCGCGCTGCGCCCCGCCCCGGGAAAAGATCTCGTGGCTTTTATGGCAACCGTCGCAGATAAAATAGCTCATATTCTCGACGATGCCGAGGATCGGCACCATCACCTTGTCGAACATGGACTTGGCCCGCACCACGTCGGCGAGCGCGACATCCTGGGGCGTGGCCACGAGGAGCGCGCCGCTGACCTTGAGCTGCTGAGAGAAGGTGATCTGCACGTCTCCGGTGCCCGGCGGCATGTCGACGACGAGATAGTCGAGATCGCCCCAGTGGACATCCCCCATCAACTGCTGCAACGCCTTTCCCAGCATCGGCCCGCGCCAGATCACCGCCTGGTCCGGCTCGAGGAAAAAACCGATGGACATGACCGGCAGGCCGTGGGCCAACGGCGGCTGAAGCTTGAACCCGCCGTCGACGGCGACTTTCCCCGGCTCTCCCTTCACGCCCATGATGATGGGAATCGAGGGGCCGTAGATATCGGCGTCCAGGAGACCGGTGGCCGCGCCGTGCATCTTGAGCGCGACCGCCAGGTTCGCCGCTACGGTCGACTTTCCGACCCCGCCCTTACCGGCCGCCACCAAGACCACATTCTTCACGCTGGGCAGCAGGTCCGTCTGGCCGGCGCCGGACTTGCTCCCCCGCACCTGGGCGCCGAAAGATATGTCGACGCCGGTAATCCCGTTAAGGCCGCCCAGCGCTTTTTTGCAGTCTTCGTGGATCCGCTCCCGCAGCGGACAGGCCGGCGTGGTAAGCTCGACCGTGAACGCTACCGTGCCGCCCCGGACCTCGAGGTTTTTCACCATGCCGAGGCTCACGATATCCCGGTGGATCTCGGGATCCTGGACCTTTTTCAGCGCCTCGAGCACGACATCTTTGGTTACTGTTTCCATCGCTCCCCTTTCACCGTGCGTAGAAAAAAACTATAGACTTATAAGGTCCATGATGTCAATAGGACCTCTGAGGAAGGAGGCCCGCCAGCCTCCGCCGACAGCCGCGATTTTCCTGCGGCGTTATTGAACCATCGAATTCAGTCTGGTAGAATTCGTCTAATTCTTCGGACTCGAAAGGAGAGACCATGAACCGAACATTAATGGCTCTAGCCGGTTTGCCGCTGCTCATTGGCGCTCTCTCTTGTTCCACCCCTCTGACTACCAGGGAAAAAGGGGCGGGAATCGGCGCCTTAGGGGGAGCTGCTGCTGGCGGGCTTATCGGCGCTGCTGTCGGACGTCCTGGGGCGGGTGCGGCCATCGGGGGGGCGCTCGGGCTAGGGGCCGGCGCGCTCATCGGGGACCAGATGCAGGGTCAGGAGCAGCAACAGCAGCAACAACAGCGGCAGATTGACCAGAATCAGGCCGAGCTCGATCGTCAGAAAAGAGATCTCGAGAGATTGAAAAAGCAAAGCGAGTACTGATACCAGCCTTTAGAGATTGAATCTCGGCTCCACCCCGGAGACAAGGCGCCGGATGTTCTCCCGATGGCGAACTACGATCCACAAGCCGACGAGCAGGCTGAGCCATACCAGCGCGGGCGGATAAGCGAAAAACCAGAAGGCCAGCGGCGCGCATAGCGCCGCAAGAATAGAGGCCAGGGATACCATCCGGCTCGCCGCGGCCACACAGGAAAAAATAAAAATCAGAACCACGGTGGCCATCGGCGCCAGTCCCAAAAATACACCCAAGGCCGTTGCCACTCCCTTTCCGCCGCGAAATTTGAGAAAGACCGGATACAAATGGCCGAGAAAGGCGGCGAACGCCACGGCGGCCGTCATCGCCTGAGTCAGTCCCAGCCGGTACGCCAGATAAACCGGGATAAACCCCTTCGCCACATCGCCCAGCAGCGTGAGGAGACCCTGCGCCTTGCCCACCACTCTGGCGACGTTGGTGGCGCCGACGTTGCCGCTGCCCGCCCGCCGGATATCGATTCCGGAAAGAGATCCAACGACGAAACCCGTCGGAATAGAACCGAGGAGATAAGCAAAAAAAACCACGAGCCAGGCCTTCATCAAAGAAACGGCTTTCCCTGGCAACCCCTAGAAGCGGAGTTTGTTTCTCCGGGTCCGATCGCGGCGCAGGTAGTAATTCCCGCCGCAGATCCATCCGACAACAAAGACGCACAGCGCGACCGCAAGCCACCAGAGGATGTCCCCTTCTCTCCCTTCCAGCACCCGGACAACCGGCAGCGGCTTGCCCCTGGAGGCCGTTTTTGCCGCCGGCTCCGGAGGGGGAGGCGGCACGGATACCGCAGCCTCCGGTGCGGCCGGTTTCGGAGGCTGGCTCTGGACCACGATTTTCTTCCCGGCGTCACCGAGAACAGCCACAAGCGTCTTATGCACGTAGCCCTGTCGACCGTCCGGCAGACCAACAAAGTACCAGCCGCTCTCCTCTTTCTCTATGGTGACCTCGTCCCCTTTCCTCAAGACCGCCCTCGATGGAAACCCGACGGCCGGTCCGGAGCGCAGATTGACGAAATTCTCACCCGCGATTTTTCCCTTTTTGTTGACAAGCTCCGCCGCGCCGTTACCGCACAGCATGACAAACCATAAGAAGGTAAAAGAGAAAAGAGCGCTTCTCACAGCGCACCCTCCTGACCGCTCATCTCTATCACAACCGGAGTTGACCCCTCAATCGCAAAAAAAAGCGCCTGCCGGAAAATCCGGCAGGCGCCGATGCTGAAGGATCAAAAAAAAACTGAAAGAAAGGGGGTTATTTCGGTCTCTTATAGAGATCGGGGTTCATCCGGCTGTAAGTTCCCGACTTGGCCAGCTCTTCTTCGAACATCTTCCGGATCGATGGATCCTCGTCGCAGTATTCGATCTGGTTGCCGCCTGCCTTGACATCCTTGTCCACCTTGGAGATATCGCCAAACTGCTCGCCGAGGCTGAATTTGATCCCGCCCAAACGCGGCGGCAGATAGCGGGCCGGTGTAGCGCCGGTATTGAAGTGCTGGTGGAACATCATCGGCGGCGGCGTGAAGACGCTGCCGTCCTGCCAGTCGTAGCGCTTGATCGGCTCTCCCGCTCTCCAGAAAAGGGAGAACCCCTTCCCTTTAATGATGATGACGTTGAAGCCGGGACCGTGGCGGTGGGCCTTCTTATAAGTGCCGATAGGAAATTCGGAAATGTGAGCCGCCATCGATCCGTTAGCCATCTCCAACATGACGTTGGTGCCGCTCGCGCCGCGCTCTTTCCACTCCTCGAGTTTGAAGGTGCGGGCGTCGGCAATAAAGTTGGTTTCCCAGACGCGGCCGGGATACGACTTTCCCTTGCCGCTGAAGTATTCGGGCTCGCCGTTGAAACGGTCGGTGAAGTCGTAGGGAACACTGAAGATGAAGTCCGCGTTGTGGAAGAGGTTAAAGACGATCGGCATGCTGTTGACCGAGAAGAAGCGCGCCGCCTCGTTCCCCTGGCCGTTGAAGTGCTGGTGCCAGGCATTCAGGGGCAGCGAGAACAGGCTGCCTTCCTGCCATTCGAAGGTCTGCTTCGCGCCTTTGTCGTTCCAAATCGTCGTTGCGCCCCTTCCTCTGAGAACATAAATCATCTCTTCGTAGATTTGTCTCTGCGGCTTCAAGCCAAGCCCGGCCGAGATCTCACACACATAGGCGCCGGTCGCTCCTTCCGCGCCTTCCATGTTGATGAAAGCCCCTTCTCCTCCGGTCCGCTCCCAATGAGCCAGCGGGACCTTTTTCAAGTCCTGGACAAAAAAGGTCTTGATGACGGGAATCCCCTCGCCCTGTTGCCATTTCTCGTAATAGGGAATATTGTCCATTACGTTTTCTAATCGGGCTGCGGCCTTGGCCATCTCTACCTCCGAAGCGTATTTTTTTTGTTCATACCGTATAACATGGGCAAAAGCAACAGAGCATTGACACTGGACAAAAACTCTACTAAATGGCATTAAATAAGCGACTAGCCCTTGGCTATCAGCTATCAGATCGAGATCGGCTCGATCCCGTCTTGTCACCGACCGCTGAGAGTTGAGAGCCCTCAAAAAAAGGAGAAGAGCCTTGGCAACACCCGTCACCGCACCTATGGTTGGAAAAATTCTCAAAGTCGAGAAAAAAGCGGGCGACCGCGTGGAGGAGGATGAGGTCATCATCGTCATGGAGGCGATGAAAATGGAGATTCCCATCGTGGCGCCCGCTTCCGGCGTCGTTAAAGAGCTGAAGGTCGAGCCCGGGCAGGCGGTGGAGGCCGATCAGCTCCTGGCCCAGATCGAGTAGCTTTTTCGTGCTCGTGCCTCGTGGTCGTGCTGGTTCCGTCACCCACCCCACATCGTTGAGTCTAAGTTTTTTTACGAGCACGATCACGAACACGACTTGATATTATATGGATATTTGGACTTTTGGCTTTACTGTGGCCGTGATCGGCATGGGGGGAACCATGCTGGTATTGTGGCTTATGAGCTTGTTCATTCTGCTGCTCAAGAAACTTTTTCCCTACCAGGCCGAAGAGTCGACGGCCAAGAAAGGCTGAACGGCGTTCGTGGAATCCGCCCTCGGCTCCGGTCTGCAAGGCCTTTTTCTCGGCATAACCCATCTCGGATGGGATCATGTCGTCATGATCATCATCGGCTCGCTCCTCCTTTACCTCGGGATCCGCAAGGGGTACGAGCCCTTGCTGCTCTTGCCGATCGGTTTCGGCGCCATTCTCGTGAATATTCCTCTAACCGGATTCATGGAAGAGGAGGGGTTTCTCCGCTTCTTCTACGACATCGGCATTCGCACTGAAATTTTTCCTTTGCTGATTTTCGTCGGCATCGGGGCAATGACCGACTTCCAACCGTTGTTGGAGAACCCCAAGATCATTTTGCTTGGCGCCGCGGGCCAGTTCGGCATTTTTCTCACGTTGCTGCTCGCGCTGGCAATCGGGTTCGACAAGCTGGACGCGGTCGCCGTGTCCATCATCGGCGCCTGCGACGGCCCCACAGCCATTTATGTGAGCTCAAAATTCGCTCCGCACTTGCTCGGCGCCGTGTCGGTCGCGGCATACTCCTATATGTCCCTGGTGCCGCTGATCCAGCCGCCGATCATGCGCCTGCTGACAACGGAGCGAGAAAAAAAGATCGTCATGGGGGCGGCGAAACAACCCGTGTCCAAGACTACAAAGATTCTCTTTCCGATCGTCGTCACGGTCTTCGCTTCCATTCTCGCGCCCAAGGGCGCGCCGCTCATCGGCACGGTCATGCTGGGAAACCTGATGAAGGAGAGCGGCGTGGTCGACCGGCTGAAGAAAGCCTCGGAGAACGAGATCGCCAATATC
>JACPDC010000353.1 GCA_016184235.1 Deltaproteobacteria bacterium
CGTGATCCTTTACCGCCCCCCGGTCGATGCCGCCGCCCGCGAGCCGAGCGGAGCGATTCGCATTCATTCGGTCGTGGCGGCCCTGGACGGCTCCGAGTTTTCGGAGCGCATCCTTCCTTTCGCGGCCGGGATCGCGAATTCGCTCGAGGCCGAGCTGGAGCTGGTGCAGGTGTTGCCGGCTGAAGGCGCTGGCCGGCCGGTCACGGCGGCGGCGAGCCGGGACCTTTTAGAGTCCTCCTACCTTCACAGGCAGGCCGAGCTGATCCAAAAAAAATATGGCCTTCGAGCGAACTGGGACGTGCTGCACGGCAAACCGGCGGCGGCCATCTGCGGCCATGTGCGGGGGCGGGATGACGTGATGCTGGCGATGACGTCGCGCGCCCGGGCCGGGTTGGAGCAGGCCGTATTCGGCAGCGTCGCCAGCGAATGCGTGCGCCGGGCGGGCGCGCCGCTGCTGGTTTACTGGCCTGTGCCGTAGGGGATCGAGGACATCGGTTTCAGGCGGCGGCCGCTCCGGGATCGGCCTGCCTCGGCCCCAGCTCCTTTTCCTTCCATCGGATCAGGCCGGAGGCGTTGATCCTCAGGGTGTCGCAGATATTCTCAAAAGAAAAAATCCACTCGCTCTCCTGCGCCAGGATCCATTCCTCGGCATCGCGGAACAGCGCCTTTCCCCTCTCGTCCCGCGCATGAACGTATTTGCGGAAACAGGCGATCGCGTCTTCCAGGATAGCCAGCATCAGCCCCTCTTCTCCCTCGCGGACGCTCTTCTTGCGAAGCTCCTCCAGGAACTCTTCCTCCATGCCGAAGGCGGCAGGGTGGTATGCGAGAGGCGACGCGTTGGCCACGGCTGAGACTCCCGTCAGGCGACTGCCGCAGCCTTGCGGCTCGCCCTGGCGATGGCGCCGGAGTGAACGGAGAGGACGGGGCACGGCGCATGGTGCACTATCTCTTCCGCCAGGCCGCGCCGGGGCGCAGGAGACGACCTTTCCCCGGCGCGAATCGAGATCACGATGAGATCGGAGCCCTCCCGCCTCGCCCACTCGACGATGTTTTTATCAGGCACGCCCAGTTCCACCTTCTCCCGGATCCTCACCCACGGGATCAAATCGGCGAAGTGCTGGTTGAGAAATCTGGCCAGAGCGAGCTGGTAGCTCTTGAGCAGGCGATCCGCCTGCCACAATGCGGCGTCGGCGACCTTCACCGGTTCGAGCTCTCCGTCGAATTGCGCGAGCTCCTCATGGCTCACTACGTGATAGGCGGTGACTTCCGCGCCCAAGGCCCTGGCCAGATCCAGGGCATAACCGACTCCGGCGCCGGAAAATTCAGAGAGATCCGTCGGAGCGAGAATTTTTTTGATTCTGTCCATCTGTCTTTCCCTTTCCCAGGATGCCGCCCGCATCCACGAGAAACGGACTCCGCATAAAACGTGCCAATCCGGAAGTCCGGGAACGGCGCGGAGACGGGGATGAGACTTTCGCGCCGTTTGCAGTTCTGCAATGCGGCTGTCTCATATTCGCAATGTTGACGAGGTCCACGGCGCCGCAGAGACGAAAAATGAGGAAAACTTTCTGGCACACGCATTGCTACTTTGTTTGCGAAAGCGGAAGATATTTATGACAAGTGATTCTACCGGCCCCCGTTGCGGCATCGTCCTGGCCGCGGGAGAGGGCGAGCGGCTCAGACCGTTTGTCCATCGACTACGGGGGGAAGCCCTGCCAAAACAATACGTCAATTTCGTCGGCGGCCGCTCGATGCTGGAACATACCTTCGACCGGGCCGAGAGAGTGATTGCGCCGGAGCGCTTGTTTGCCGTCGTAGGCAGGGACCACCTGCGCCACCCCGATGTCCGGATGCAGCTTTCAGGCCGCCCCAGCGGCGCGGTCGTAGTGCAGCCTGAGAACCGGGAGACCGCGCCGGGAATCCTTCTGCCGCTGATGCATCTCTGCAGGCGCTATCCCGACCCCGTGGTGGCGGTTTTCCCTTCGGACCATTTTGTCTTGCATGAAGAGCTTTTCATGGCCCATGTGGATCTGGCCTACCGCGTGGTCGAGCGCTACCCTTCTTATCTCGTGCTTTTAGGAATGGAGCCGGATCGACCCGAGCCGGAGTACGGCTATATTCTTCCAGGAGACCGATGGAGCCGGCTCGGACCGCTGGCGGTAAGGAAAGTCGCGCGCTTCGTCGAGAAACCAAACCCCGGCAGCGCCCGTGAGCTGATCGAGGGCGGGGGATTGTGGAACACCATGGTGATGGTCTTCCGGGCGGGCGCGATGCTGGAGCTGGTGCGGCAGCAGGAGCCTTTGCTCTACGGCGCTTTCTTGAGGATCTCACAGGCGCTTGGCACAGAGCGGGAGAGAAGCGCGATCGAGGAAAGCTACCGGCAGATGGAAGCGGTCAATTTTTCGCGCGCAGTCCTCGAGCCCGTCTCGCGGCTTGAGGCGTCGCCGTTGCTGGTGCTTCCGGTTCGAGGCGTCTTGTGGAGCGATTGGGGCTCGGAGCAGCGCATCGTCACGACCCTCGGAGAGACCGGCCTCGCGGCGCGCCTATAAAAGAATATTTTTTCCCGCAGATCCGATCATTCCGGGCGGCGGTTTCACCGGCAACCATCCCATTCGCATTCTTGCGCTGCTCGCCTTTCCCTTTTTGCATAGGTGCGAAGCGGCGCCTGTTCGAGGGGCCGAAAACAGGCCGAATCCTGCTGGCATAGCCATTGCTTCTGCGCAGAAGTATCGAAGGGGCAAGAGCGCGCTGACTTACAAGATCCGAAAGCAAACAGGAGGAGGCATTTATGAGAACCCTTTTATTCAAGACGCGATGGCTGGCTTTCCTGGTCGCTGTTCTGTGGCCCTTTGCCGCCGAGCCGGCCGAAGAAAAAGACTACGCCTTTTACAAAGGCAAAGTGATCGAATTTATCGTCCCCTATACCGTCGGCGGCGGATTCGACGCTTATGGCCGGGGCCTCAAGCCCTATTTTGAGAAGTACATCCCCGGCGTCACCATGGTCATCCGAAATACGCCCGGCGGCGGCGGGCTGACCGGCACGAACCAGCTCTACCGCGCCAAGGGGGACGGCCTCACGATCGGCATCCTCAACGGCGCCGGCATGGTCCTGAATCAAATTCTCGGTGCCAAGGAGGCGCTCTACGACCTGAACAAAATGAGCTGGGTCGGCCGGGTCTACGCCGATACCCATGTGCTCGCGGTTCCGAGCAAGTCTCCTTTCAGGACCGCGCAGGATCTCAAGGGCGCCAAGCGGACCATCGTCATAGCGCAGACCGGCAAAGGGAGCGATGACTTCTTTTTGACCTATCTCGCGTTCAACGCTTTGAAAATCCCGTTCCGCAACATCATCGGCTTTCAGAGCTCGGCCGAGGCGATCATGGCGGTATTGCGCGGCGAGCAGGACGGCTTCATGGATTCTTTCAGCACGCTGGAGAAGGTGATCAAGGAGGGGGAGATGAGGTTGGTCTTCCAGGTCGCCCTTGCCCGCGACGACCCGCGCATCAAAGAGGTCCCGACGCTGCTCGAGCTGGTCGGCGAGGATGCGCGCGAGATGATCACGGGCATCTCGAGCGTCTTCGCCTTCGAGCGGCCCATCGCCGCGCCTCCGGGAGTTCCCGCCGCGCGGCTCAATGTGCTGCGCGAGACGCTCTGGACCTCGCTGCACGATCCGGGAATGGTCGAGTGGAGCAAAAAAGTGCGGCCGATCCTTCCCCTGAGCGGCGAGGAGACCGAGAAGCTGCTCAAGCAGGCGCTGGCGGCCGGAGGAAGGCTCAAGCCGCTTTTGCAGGAGTCGTTAAAGTGAAGACGGCGCCGGAAGAGCGGAACTGATTTTATGCTGGAAGCCGCCTTACAGGGACTGGTGATGGCCTTGCGGCCGGAGACGCTGCTCTACGTCGCCTTCGGCGTGTTTCTCGGGCTCATCTTCGGCGTCATCCCGGGATTGAACGGCCCGATCGCGCTGGCCCTGTTCACGCCTCTTACCTACCGGATGGATCCCGCGAGCGCCATGGCTTTTTTGCTCGCCACCTACGGGGCGGTAAGCTACGGCGGCTCGATCAGCGCGATTCTGATAGGGGTTCCGGGGACGGGAGAGAACGTCGCCACCTGCTTCGACGGCTACGAGATGACCAAGAAGGGCGAGGCGGGCAGGGCGCTGGCCGCCTCGGCCACCGCATCGGGGCTGGGCGCCATCCTCGGCGTCGTCGTCCTGATCGCGCTGCTGCCGGTTCTCAGAGGACTCGTTCTCGCCTTCGGCCCGCCCGAAGTCTTGATGATCTGTCTCTGGGGGCTTACCGCGCTGGCCGCCCTGGGCGGCTCGATCCAGAGAGGGCTCATCTCCGGCGGCATCGGCCTGCTTCTCGCCACGGTCGGCTTCGAGCCGGTTACCGGGACTCTTCGCTACGCGCTGGGCACGCTCTATCTCTACGACGGCATCAACCTGACCGCCGCGCTCATCGGCCTTTTCGCCGTGACCGAATCGATCTCGCTCATGAGCAAGGGGGGAAGCATCACCAAGAGCGACATCTCGACGATCGGCAGCGTCGCGCAGGGAATCAAGGATGTCTTCATCCATTGGTTTCTCTTTGTGCGCTGCAGCATCATCGGGCTGATCGTCGGGATCATGCCCGGGGTGGGCGGCGCCGTGGGCAACATCATCGCCTACTCGCACGCGCTGCAGACCACCAAGGGGAACTACGGCACCGGCGACATCCGCGGAGTGATCGCGCCCGAGTCCTCGGTCAACTCCAAGGAGGGCGGGGATTTGATCCCGACGATCGCCTTCGGCGTCCCCGGCGCGGCCTCGATGGCGATTCTCCTCAACGCCTTTTACCTGCACGGGCTCAATCCCGGCAAGGAGCTGCTCACGACCAAGCTCAACTACACCTTCCTCATGGCCTTTACCTTGCTTGCCGGGAACATACTCTCCTCGCTCATCGGCTTAAGCTTTGCGCGCCTCTTTTCCAAGATCGCTCTCGTGCGCACCTCGATTTTGGCGCCGACGATCCTGGTCTTCGCTTTCCTGGGCTCCTACGGGGTGAGCGGGCGGATCGGGGATGTGGCGGTCACCTTTCTCTGCGGCCTGCTCGGCCTGTGGCTCAAAAAGTACGATTACGTCCGGGCCGCGGTGGTGATCGGCCTGGTCCTGGGCGAGATCATCGAGAGGAGCTACCACCTCTCCATCCAGACCTTCGGCTGGGGCTTTCTCTCCCGCCCTCTGACCCTGGTCATGCTCGGCTTCACCGTGGTCACGATCTTGATCCCGATCCTGTTCGGCAAGGAGAAGGAGGCTGAGGCGTGAAAGTCAAAGGGAACATAGTCTTTGCCTTGGTCCTTCTCGGGATCACCCTCTTCTTCGTGCTCGGCTCCTTGAGCTACGATCCGCTCGCCCGGCAGCTGCCGCTCCTGGTCGGCATCCCGGTCGTCGTTTTTCTCGTCCTCCAGATCCTCACGCAGCTATTCCCCAAGTCGTTCGCCTGGCTCGAGCGGATGGACAGCCGCCAGGTCATCCAGGTGGACCAGAGCCTCGCGGCCCAGGCCAAGGCGGTGCGCGCCGTGCGGGAAGAGAAGGGGCGCGAGCTGGAGTACTACGCCTGGACGGGAGCCTTTCTTCTCGCCATTTACCTCGTCGGATTCCTGACCGCGGTACCGCTCTTCCTGGTCGGGCTTCTCTATCTCAGGCTGAAAGAGAAGCTGTGGGTCAGCCTGGTGGTGGCCGCGGTGATGTGGGTGGTGGGGTATATCGGCTTCATCAAATTGATGGAGGTGCCGCTCTTCAAGGGAATTCTCTGGGATTAAGGGGAGGAATGTTTATGAAAAACCGGCAAAGAGTGAGAGAGGGAGGCATGGCGGCGCTCGTCGTTTTTGCGAGTCTCGCTGTGGCTCTCGGATCGGCGCTGGCCGCGGCGGATGGTGTGCTGGAAGACGGGAAAAGCGCGCAGGTGGTCAGCATCGTCAACTTGAAGGTCGAGGGCGGCGTGGTCTCGGGCGAGCTGGTGAACAGATCGAAGTGGCCGCTGCGCGAGGTGCAGCTCTTCATCCGCTACATCTGGCAGTGGAAAAGCGAGTTCAAGCCCGGTGAGGACGTTCAGGGGAGGGCCGTCTATCATACGGTGGAAAGGGAGATCGCTCCGGGAGGCAAGGTGGATTTCACCTACAGACCCTCGCCGCCCTTGCCCTCTCGCGCCGACGGCTATTTCGAGACCACCGTGGCGATCGCGGGCTTCAGCGAGGTTATCGAGTAACCAATCATTCTTTTTTTCCCTTGAAAAAAGGGGCGGGATAGTGCCATAATGATTTCGTTCTTGCATCACAGCGCTTCCCCTGATGCCTCAACTAAGAAAAGATCCCGTGGTCGGCCGATGGGTCATCATCTCCACCGAGAGAGCGAAGCGGCCCGGCCATTACGAACACC
>JACPDC010000354.1 GCA_016184235.1 Deltaproteobacteria bacterium
GTGGATCATCGCCCCGGATTGCCGCGGCCATGGCGACAGCGGGTGGGTCGGGGCCGGGGGCTATTACCACTTTGCCGACTATCTCCTGGACCTGGACTCTTTGATTCACGCCCTGGCCCGACCTCGCATAAACCTGCTGGGCCATTCCATGGGCGGGACGATCTCCTTCCTGTACACGGGCACCTTCCCCGAGCGGGTAAAGAGGCTTGTTTTAGTCGAGGGAATGGGGCCGCTGGGCCTCGCCTTCGCGGACGCGCCGCAGCGGATGGCAAAATGGCTCGCTGAGGTAAAACCGTCAGCGCACAGGAAGGCTCGGAACTATTCGTCACTGCAAGAGGCCGCCCAGAGACTCCAGAGAACCAATCCGCGCCTTAGGCCCGAGTTGGCCCTGAAGCTGGCTCAATGGGGCATGAAACAGAGCGCCGGCGGAAAATGGGTCTGGAAGTTTGATCCGCTCCACCGCTCTACGGCGCCCCAGCCCTTTTATACGGGGCAGGCCCTGGAGTTCTTTCGGCGCATCGAATGTCCCGTGCTGCTCATTCAGGGGAAGGAGAGCCGTCAAGCCCCCCGCCCCGACATGCGGGAGAGATTAGAGGCGATAGCCCATCACACCAGGATAGAAATACCAGACGCCGGCCACATGATCCACCACGATAACCCCGAAGGGCTGGCGCAGGCGGTAGTAGAGTTTTTCGGCCATTGACCGAAACTGCCGAGATTTGTTATGGTCGGCCGAAAAGGCGAAAACGCCGGTGAAAGACGGGGAAAGAAAACGGCTCTTCTTGCGTGTCGGCGACGAGGTCTCCCATAGCAACTACGAGCAATGGGGCATCGGCGTCGTGGTGGAAGTGATGACCTCATCCATCCCGGGAGGGACATGCCTGGCGCGCGTCCGATTCCAGGACGGCCAGCTGCGCGTCTTCGACAACGACATGGACAGCGAGCGCTGCTGTTACTACTTCGGCGTGCGGCGCTATTGGAATCCGTCCCATGGAGTGAATGTGCTCCGTTCCAAATTTTTCTCCCTGAAAGGATAGCGCACAATGTCTATGCGGAAGAAACTCAGCCTGCCCGGCACTGTTCTCCTGGCGGCAACCCTGGCCTCGCCCCTCCCGCTTTCCGCGGAGGAACCGAACGAGATGGCCGGTATGGCTGTCGGCCTCACGGCGGGCAATATGTGGTTCGTGCCGATCAAGGCGATCTCGGTCGTCATGGGACTGACCGGGGGCGCCGTCTCTTTCGTGCTTTCAGGGGGAAACGCGGACCTCACGCAGCAGATCTGGCGGGATACCACCGAGGGGCCCTACCTGATCACTCCCGAAGTGGCGCGAAAAGCGGTCGGAGAGAGACCGGAGCTTGAACAAAAGTAACAGGGCATGGGCCTCCTCGTTACTCGTGTAATCGTTATTCGCTAATCGAGTCAACGAATAACCAGTAACGAATAACGATCGGAATATCCCGCGCCCTCAGCTTACCCTACGCGCTCAAATTCTTCTTAAAGAAGTTTGCCGTTCTTGCCCAGGCGTCCTTGGCCGCTCCCGGGTGATAACGATCGGCGTTCGTGTTGTTGTTGAAGGCATGCTTGGCGCCGGGATAGACCTTGATGTCGAAGCTCTTCCCGCACTTCGTCAGAGCCGCCTTCAACGGCTCCACACCGGGCATGATGTTCGGATCGTCCTCGCCGTAGTTGCCGAGAACGGGACAGGGAATGTTCTGGACCGAATCCAGCGGATCGGGATTGCGCCCGTAATAGACGACCGCGGCGTTGAGATCCCTGCACTTGGTGGCAAAATTGAGCGACTGTCCCCCACCCCAGCAATACCCTACCACTCCGATCTTACCGTTGAAAAAATTCTGCCTTTTCAGGTAGGCCACCGCGCTGTGTAGATCTTCTTCCACTCCGCTCTTGGCCAGCTTGCCGATCGCCGCAATAGCTTCCTCCGGCGTCTTGTACTGGCCGGTTCCTCCCGGGCGTGAAAGCAAATCGACTGCCAGAGCGGCGAATCCGTCTTTGGCGAATCTGCGCGCCACGTCCTGGATATGGTCGACAAGCCCCCTGTTCTCATGGATGACGATAACCGTGCCGAGCTTGCCCCCGCTCTTGGGACGGGAAAGATAGGCGTTTATATTTCCCGCGTTGCCCGGAAACGCGACCATCTCCGAGGTCAAAGCCGGATCGTTGGCCGCTACCATGAAAGGTATCACTTCTGCCATCGCAACTCCTTCCTTCTTGCACTGATGATTTACGTTCCGTATAGCGGAAAATAACCGATAAATCCAGGGCCCGCGGTCACTTCAAATAGCCCGCTTCCCCGTAATAGCGCTCCGCGCCCCGATGCAGAGGGACTCCGGTCTTCCACTGCTCGGTGATAGGCCCGGTGAGAGGGGAACGCACGATCATCTGCGGAACCGGCAGCGGCTGGCTGTAACTATACTGGATGGTAACGGCTCCTTCCTCCATGCGCTTCCGGTTCTGATCGATGACCTTCGTCACCGCGTAGACAAAGTCCTCTTCGGCTTCCTCGCGCGTCAAAAGCAGAAAATCCGACTCGTCGACAGCGAGCAGCGGCCGGTCGATGCCGGGCAAAAAGCCCGCGGGGACCGTGTGGCGTTCGAATCCTTCTTTCTCCAGCCCCTCCATCGCCTTTTCGCTCAGCGAAAGGAAGCGGAATCCGTGTCCTGCGACATTTTTCCAGATGGGTTGCGTGCACGCCTCGCCCATGACGATATCGACCTGCCGGTTGCGGATCTCTTCGTCTACTGAAGTAAAGTCCGTCGTGCACGGCCAGTACTTTCCACCCCATTGTTGTATGTCTTTGAGCGTGATTCCGTGCTGCCGCAAGATCGCCTGCACCGGGTGCGCCCACTCCCTTACCGATCCTTCGACAACCTCCGGGTTGACCCGAATGGCCACGCGCACAGGAGGTTTCTCTTTGGCGATCTGCTCCAGGCTCTCCCACTTCGCGTAAGGCGCCAGCGACACCATTTGGCAATCGTCTTGGGGGAATCGCGCGATAGCACGCAGGTTCTTGAGGGGCTTCGACTTCCAGGGGCCGGCGCCCTGTTGCGCCCACTTGGCGGTAATCCGCGGCACGACCCAGCAGAGATCCAACAGCCCCTCGGCGACCCAGTCCAGACGGTTCGGGCTGGGCACCACCATGGTGATCGGTCTCTTGAGCACCCGCTCGGATAGAATCCGGCCAAAACTCCGGGTCATGGAAAGAGAACCCGAATAACCGCTGCCGATCTTGATCGACTTGTCGATGACTTCAGCCAATTTTGGATGCATAATGTTTACCTCCCGCCCTGCCGGATTGCCGTCCTGAACCTCCATTCCACCGCACTACGACGCGACCAGCATCTCGACTTTGCGATCGCCGTGGTCCCGCCGGCCGCTCTCCGTGACGATCAGCGAAGTGCCGCCAAGCAAGGTGTCTTTGCCCTCTTTGCCGACGACCGTGGGAGAAATGCTGTAGATCATGCCGCTCTTTAGAACAAAGTTGCCGGCTCCGCCCAGGCCGCCCGCCTCCGGTTTCGTATCGGCGATCCTGTAGGCGGGTCCGGGAAATTCCGGAACATCGATGCCGTACTGATGGATCTGCGAATGGGGCGAGGACTTAAAGCCGCTCTCCCCGCACGCTTTCTGGTAGGCATCGATGAGGTCGCGCTGGGTCGCTCCGTCTTTCACCTGCTTCAGCACCGCCTCTCTGATCGCGATCACCGCCTGGAACATCTCCCGATGCATCGGCTTCGGCTCGCCGAAGGAGATTTCCTGATCGCTGTGGCCGGCATAGCCGCGGTAATGCGCGTGCGCGGTGAGGGTCCCGATATCGCCCTTTTCGATCTTGCGCGTCATGCAGAGGTCGGCGAGAATTGGATTCTGCGCCGGCACCGGCCCGAAGTTGAACGACAGCGTCGATTCGAGGTCGCCGCCGGCCTCCCACATCGCCCTAATCCCCTCCTGGACCACCTGCTTGCCCAGCATGCCCGGCCGCGCCACTTCGCGAACTCTCTTGATCGCCGCGTCGAAGACCCTATTCGCCCGGTCGATCAACGCGTTTTCTTCCTCGCTCTTGATCGTCCGGACGTCGGTGAAGATGTCGGACACGTCGACAATCTTCGCTCCGGAGAGCGTCGTCTTGAGCCGGTTGTAAAATCGATAGTCGATTCCGCCGCCGAGTCCGATCGTGCCGTTGTCCAGACGCAATTCCTTAAGCTTCTCCACGACAGCGGACGCGTCGAAGCCCGGCTTCAAATCGGTCACCCAATCCTGGGAGTCGAGCAGCACGCGGGGCGAGATATCGACGAGATGGCGCCGGTTGACGATCACCGCCAGCGGCTTGTCGTCGGCCGGAAGAACTCCGAAAAGCTCGCCCTTGACGCCGTTGCTCAGGTAAAAGAGATTGCTGCCGCGAACGACCGCGCAATCGATTCCCTGCTCGCGCAGGCGCTGCCTGATGCCGGAATATCTCCGGTCGCGCTCCCTGAGGGACAATTGAGGAGAGTTCCGATCTTCAGCCATAAGAGGCCCTCCTAGCTATTTTATCTATAACCTGACTTCCCGTCCGAGGCCCTTCTTCCGCGCCGCTTCGTAGATCCGCGCTGCAAATGCCACGTCGCCGAAGCCGCCCTGCGATTCTTTGAAGACGGTTATTTCCTCACGCCCCGCCCTTCCCGTCACACGGCCGGCCACCACCTCCCCGAGTTCGTGGATATTCTCCCAGGAAAGCCTCCCCTCGCGGGCCAGCTCCACCAGGGGTCTGGGCGCCGAGGGATCGAAATAGTTGCGCTCATGCTCCCGGCTTCCGACCACGATGCGATCGGCCTTGAGCAAAACCCCGCGACCCAGCTCGCTCGGTTTTCCCATGCTGCTGACGTGCACCCCGGGCTCCATCCACTCCCCCCGAAAGACCGGCGTCAGCGCATTGGTGGCAGTGAGTATGATATCCATGCCGCGTACCGCCTCCTCGGCCCGCTCCGCCGGCCGAACTTCCACCTGCAGGCTGCACGCGGCGTTCGCGCAAAAGCTCCTCCTTCTCTGCTCGTCCCTGCTCGAGACCACCACCGTCCCCAGCTTGCGGACAAAGGCGATACCCTTGAGCAGGCCCAGAGCGTTCCTACCGATACCGAACAGGCCGACCTTCTTGGCGTCCTCCCGGGCCAACTGTTTGGCGGCCAGGGCGATCGTCGCCGCGGTCCTGAGCGTTCCGAACGGATAGCCCATGATCGAGAGCAGGTCGCCGCTTTCGGCATCGAAGAGCAGCGCGCACATCCGGTCTCCTCCGGCGAGCTGGACGTTGGGTCCCAGTCTCACGCCGACCCGCCGCGATCTCAGGAGGGCGCCGGAGACGACGCGGAGCGCCTGGTCGCCTTTAACCCCGATATGATAGGGCGCGTGCACCGCCACCTGCCCTTCGGCCTGCTCCCTGAACGCCGATTCGGTGACCTCAATGGCTTCGGGCAGATCCAATAACGGTTGGACATCCTCGCGCGTGAGGAGCAACGGCATGGCCGGCTTTTACCCGTTTACCGGGCTACAATCAAGCAGACGCTTTGCCTGATAGGGAGGAGGAACTGCCTTATGCTGAATAGTTAGGGAGCCGTGGATTCGGAAGTCGCCGGTTTGGCCGTGCTCTTCTCCGGTGAGGATTTCTCGCCCCCGTCCGAGCTGGCAGCGGCTTTACCATCCCCTTTGGCCTCTGCCTTGGCGGGTTTCTCTTTCGGAGTTTTGTCCTTCCGGGCGTAGTCGGTAACGTACCAGCCGGTCCCCTTGAGCTGGAAGGATGTATTCGAGATAAGCTTTTTAACCTTAGCCTTGCAGGTTGGGCAGCGGCTTAAAGGCTTTTCCGTTATCCTCTGTGTCACCTCGAAGTCGCCGCAACGCTGGCATTTATACTCGTAGATTGGCATTCCTTATCCCCAAAAAATCGGTTTTCCGCAACAATAACCACTGCGTAGG
>JACPDC010000355.1 GCA_016184235.1 Deltaproteobacteria bacterium
ACGCCTCGCGCTTCAACCTCAAAAAAGGCAAAGGAGGGATGGTCGACATCGAGTTTCTCACCCAGATGCTCCAGCTCTCGCACGGCTGGCGCCTGCCCGCCCTGAGAGAAAGAGGAACCCTGGACGCATTGAAAGCCCTGAAAAAAGAAAAAATCATCAGAGCAAGCGAACACAGGCTCCTGTCGGAGGGCTATCTCTTCCTGCGCCGCCTCGACCACCGGTTGAGACTCCAGCGCGACCAGTCCATAGATACCGTGGAAAGGGAGCCGGGCGAGCTTCACGGAGTCGCCCAGGCGCTGGGCTACAAGGGGAATAAGAAGAAAAACCCCGGGGAGCTTCTGCTGCGCGATTACGAGGCGAGGCGCGAGCGCATCCGCGCCTGCTACCAGCGGTTCTTTAAAATGAGCGCGGCCGAGGGAGAGTGAGGGCGACCGGCCCCTGGCGGCGCGGAATGAAGCTCCACGGGCTTACACCCGTGGTATCGTTAATTTCTTCGGCGGAATCCGCCGAAGCAACTCACCCTCCTTTGCTCTTCGCCCTGCGGCCCAAAGCCTTCGGGCGACGGGTCGAGCTACGGAGGGTCCGTCCAAACGCATTCATCCCCGGGCTCACGCCCGCGGTCTTCTGCGTAGGCGGATAATCAGGGGATGCCGAACTCCTCTATTTTCCGATAGAGGGAAGAGAGGCTGATATCGAGCAGCCGGGCCGCCTCCTTGCGGTCCTGACTGACCTGCTCCAGCACCCGCTCGATATGCTGCTTCTCGAACTGCTTCAGGGCCTCCTTGAGGTTGGGCGTGTAGGCGGGCACCGCCTCCTTGCCGCCGAGCAGAGAGCGCGGCAGAAAATGCCTCTTGAGCTCCGGGTTGTGCTTCTCGATCAGGTGCTCGACCAGCAATGGAATGTCCTCGGGCCGCTCGCGCAAGGGCGGGATATGGATCTCCATCACGTTCAAGCGAAAATAGAGATCGTCCCGAAATCTCCCCTGTTCCACCTCTTTCTGCAGCTCCCGATTGGTCGCCGCCAATACCCTCACATCCACCTTCCTCGGCGTGGTGCTTCCGATCGACAATATCTCCCTCGCCTCGAGCACGCGCAGAAGCTTCACCTGCAGGTGCTGCGGTATCTCCCCGATCTCGTCCAAAAAAATCGTCCCGCCGCGCGCCCGCTCGAACAGGCCCTCTTGATTCGCAAACGCCCCGGTAAACGAGCCTTTCATATGGCCGAACAGCAGACTCTCCAATAGAGTCTCCGGCAACGCCCCGCAGTTCACCGGCAGGAAATACTTGTCCCGGCGGTCGCTCTGAGCATGGATCGCGTGGGCCACCAGCTCCTTGCCGCTGCCGCTCTCCCCGGTAATCAGCACGGTGGACTGCGTCGGCGCCACCTTCATCGCCATCTCGAGCACGGCCCTGAGCGCCCGGCTTTTACCTATGATGTCGCTCATGTCATGGTTCATATCGGCCCGCTGATGAACTGATCTCGCGGATCCTGCTTCAACTTTTTTAGAAAGGCGGGCCTAAAGCTGCTGGGCCGCCCGTAAGAGATCGGGGTCTTTGCAGAACTGCTGCAGCGCCGCCTTGAGCTTCTGCCTCTGCACGCTGGCCGGCACCCCCAGATTCTCCATCGTCTTGGCTATCTTCGGACCCCCCAGCGACAAAAGCTTGCTGTAGATCGCGTCGATCTCCGAGGTCTCTATCTCCAACGCCATCCGGAACGCCTCCTCCACCCCCAGCGTCGGCGTCCCTTTGTTGAGATAGCCGGTGAGTTCTTTTTTCAATTCCTCCGCCTTCTCCCGGCCGATGTTGGGATCCGGCTTCTCGTCCGAATAGCCCCGGATCATCTCGCGGCAGGCGAGCAGTATCGCCCCGTGCTGCTCCTCCTGGACCGCCATCTCCCACCAAAAGTCTCTCAAGGAAGGCTCGTGCATAAAAAGGTGGGAAAAGCGAAAATAGATCTTGGAGACCAGCCGCTCGATCTCGGCAAAGCCCGCCAGGGGATCAAAAGTCGCATCCATTTTCAGACCCCTTATCGGATGACTTCTTATATCCTCTGCATAGTTACTTTGCAAGTTGAACTATAAGCCGCCTCTGATTCCTGAAAATAGGAATGGCCCAACCCTTTTTCTTAAATTTAGCTTTACTAATGGCTTATTTGGGAGCATCAGGTAGAGGCCGGCCGGTGGCATAGAAATTGCGTTTTGAACCAGTCTCCAGGAGGTATCATGCCCTACGCTGATTTACGCGCTTTCCTCCACCGGCTGGAAGCCTGTGGAAAACTGCGCCGGATCTCCAAGCCGGTAGACAAGGACTGGGAGATTGCCGCGGTGTCCAAGGTCGCCTTTGAAAGAATCCCCGAGCCCCAGCGGGCGGCGCTCATGTTCGAGCGCGTTCAGGGTTTCGATATCCCGGTGGTGACTGGCGCGCTCGGCTCCTCGCGCTCGATCTACTGCCTCGTGCTCGACTGCGACGTGGGTGACGTGCAGAGAAAATGGGCTGACGCCGAGCTTCGCCCTCTCGCCCCGAAGCTGGTCTCCGCAGGGCCGGCGCAGGAAAACGTCTGCAAGGGCGACAAGGTCGACCTCACGCGCTTGCCGATTCCCACCTGGACCGTGGGACAGGACCCGGCCCCGTATATCACTTCCGGCTACGTCATCACCGCGGACCCGGAGTCCCATATCAGAAATGTCGGCACTTACCGGGTGCAGCTGAAGGGTCCGAACAAACTGGGCCTCTTCATCAACTACCTCCAGGGGGGCAGGCTCCACGTCGAAAAAAACCACCAGCTCCACCAGCCCACTCCGGTGGCGATCGTGATCGGCGCGGATCCGGTGATAGGCCTGGTATCGGTCTCGCGCCTGCCGCAGGATATGGACGAGCTGGCGGTGGCCGGCGCCCTCAGGGGAGAGCCGGTCGACGTCGTGCGCTGCCGCACTGTCGACCTGGAAGTGCCCGCGACCGCTGAAATCGTCATCGAGGGCGTGATCCGGGCGAACGAGTTTGAGAGCGAGGGGCCTTTCGGTGAATACACCGGCTACATGGGTCCCAAGGCGATGTCCTACATCGTGGACGTGCAGTGCGTCACCCACCGCAGCCGGCCGATCTTTCAGGCCTTTATCAGCCAGATGCCGCCGAGCGAGTCGAGCTGCATCCGTTCGATGGGCAGGGAAGCCACGCTCCAGAAACACCTGGCGGAGGATCTCGGCCTGCCCGTGCGCGACGTGCATCTGCTCGAAGCCGGCGGCGCGGCCGCCTTTCTGGTCATCTCCATGAAAAAAAACCATCCGGTACAGCCGCGCACCGCGATGTGCGGGGCCTGGAGTTACGCGCCCCAGTTCGGCAAGATTACGGTCGTCGTGGATGACGACATCGACATCCGTGACGTCAACTCGGTTCTCTGGGCCATTTCTTTCCGCGTCCAGCCCGAAAGGGATGTGCTCACCATGCCGGGCATGGCCGCCGTGTCGCTCGACCCTTCCCAGGCGCCCCCGGAGGTGCCGCAGGAGGATATTTCGCGGCGCGTCTCCTCGAAGCTCGGAATCGACGCCACTCGCAAGCATGCCTTTCCCGCGGTCGCGGCGCCCCCGAAGGAACATCTTGATTTAGTCCGGAAGAACTGGCAAAGCTACGGTTTTTGAGAGGGGCGCTCATGAAGTGCTGCACCGACGTCGGGGGAACTTTTACGGACTGCCTGGTCCAGGACGACCACGGCGAGATCCATATGTTCAAGTCCCCGACCACGCCCGACGATCCCACCCGCGGGCTGACCGAGGCCCTGACCAAGGCGGCGCGCTTCTTCCGCATGGGCCTGCCCCAGTTCATGTCCAACGTGCACCTGTTGATCGCCCACGGCACCACGCTCTCCACCAACGCCCTGCTGACCGGCAAGATCGCCAAGGTCGGGCTCCTGTGCACCAAGGGGTTCCGGGACACGATCGAGATCCGGCGCGGCTACAAGAACATCCGCACCTCGCGCTTCAACGTTTTTGTCCCGCCCTACAAGCCGCTCGTGCCCCGCACCCTGCGCATGCCGGTCGAGGAGCGCACGCTCTACACCGGAGAGGTGCTGACGCCGCTCAGGGAAGAGGACGTTCACCGGGCGATCGAGAAGTTCAAGCAGGAAAAAGTCGAGGCGGTGGCGATCTGCTTTCTGCACAGCTACATCAACCCGTCCCACGAAAGGCGCGCCCTGGAGATCTGCCGGCAGGAGATGAACGGCGCCTACATCACCGCCTCCCACGAGGTGCTTCCGGTCTACCGGGAGTACGAGCGCTTCAGCACCACCGTGGTGAGCGGCGCCGTGGGGCCGATCACGGCCCATTATCTCGACGCCCTGGAGGAGCGGCTGAAGGAGATCGGCTTTAAGGGAACCCTCTATATGGTCCAGGGCGGCGGGCTGGTTCAGTCCGTGGAGGAATCGGCGCGCCGGGCGGTCACGCTCATCGGCTCGGGGCCGGCCGCCGCCCCCTCCGGGGCGATACGGCTGGGCCGGTGCATCGACAGCGACAATCTGTTCTCCGTGGACATGGGGGGCACCAGCCTGGATTTCTGTCTGATCCGCGACGGCGAGATCCCGACCACGGATTACAATTGGGTCGGCGACGAGCGGGTCGCCACCAAGATGGTCGATGTCCCGAGCGTCGGCGCCGGCGGGGGCAGCATCGCCTGGATCGACTCCCTCGGGCTGCTGCGCGTGGGACCGCAGAGCGCCGGCGCCGATCCCGGGCCCGCCTGCTACGGCAAGGGAGGCGCTCAACCCGCGGTCACGGACGCGGATCTGATATTGGGCTACGTGCCGGCGGACTACTTTCTCGGCGGCGAGATCGCCCTCAGGGCCGACCTGGCGGAAAAGGCGATCCGCGCGGTGGCGGTTCCCCTGGGGCTCGACCTGCCCGCGGCCGCGATGACGATATTCACCACGGTCAATTCCCTGATGGCGGACAAGATGACGGAGATCTCGACCAAGCGCGGCTACGACGTGCGCGATTTCGCCCTGGTCGTCGGCGGCGGCGCCGGCCCGGTGCACGGCGCCTACCTGGCCAGCCTTCTGGAGATCCCCACCGTCATCATCCCGCGCTACGCCGCCACCTACAGCGCCTTCGGCATGCTCAACATGGAGGTGGGAAAGGACTTCGCCCGCTCGCTCATCTCGCGCCGGCGCCTGCTCGATCTGGAGCGCGTCAACCGGCTCTTCGGAGAAATGGAGGCCGAGGCGCGCGGCGTCCTGGCCGAGATCGGCATCCCTCCGGCCAACACGGTCCTCAGGCGCTCGATGGAGATGCGTTATGTCGGGCAGTTCCACGAAGTGGAGGTGACCGAGGTGCCCGCGGGAAAGATCGGCGAAACCGAGCTCGATGAGATCACGCGGGCCTTTCACCGCCGCCACCAGGCGCTCTTTACCTTCGACATGCGCGAGCGCGAGGTGGAGTTTCTCAACGTGCGCTTGAAGGCCACCGCGCGCCAGGAGGAGCTGAGGCTCGCCGAGATTCCCGCAGCCGGGGGCGGGGCGGATCAAGCCGTGAAGCGGCGGCGCCGGGCGCTCTGGGACCTCAAGAAGGGCTACGAAGAGACCCCGGTCTACGACGGCACGAAGCTCGCCTCCGGCCACAGGCTCGCCGGCCCGGCGATCATCGAGGAGCCGGCGACCACGGTGGTCATACCGGCGTCGTACGTTTGCGCCGTGGACAAAGTGAAAAACTATATTCTCTCACGGAGGTAAAAAATGGCTGCCGGCCGCGTCGATCCCATGACCCTCTCCACCGTATGGCACTCCTTTCAGAGCATCTGCAAGGAGATGCGCCACGTGATCGACCGCACCTCGCAGAACTACCTGATCGCCCAACTCCACGATGTCTCGGTCGGCATCTGGGACGGAACCGGGAGAACCGTGGCGATTCCCATCGGCCTTTCGGTGCAGTACCTCGGCGGCAAGCTCTCGGTCGAATACGTGCTCAACAAGTTCAAGGGAAATTTGAATCCCGGGGATGTGATCCTGGTCAACGACCCTTATCACGGCTACTGCTGCCACCTGCCGGACTGGGGTTTTTACCGGCCGGTTTTTTACCGCGACGAGCTGCTCTTTTTTACCCTCTGCCGGGCGCATCAGATGGACACCGGCGGCTCCTATCCCGGCGGCTATTTCCCCAACGCCTACGACATCCACGCCGAAGGGCTGGCGATTCCCGGGATCAAAGTGATGGAGGGAGACAAATAGCGCGAAGATGTCATGGAATTGATCCTCAACAACGTGCGCTGGCCCCAGGGCACGCGCATCGACAACTACGCCCAGATCGCCGCGACCCGGGTCTGCGAGCAACGCATCGTCGCGCTGATCAACAAGTACGGCAGGGAAACCGTGCTAGCCTGCGTCGAGGAGATGATGGACCGCACCGAGAAGGCGGTGCGCGCCGCCATCGAAAAGATCCCCGACGGCACCTACTACGGCGAGTCGGCCACGGACGACGACGGCACCGAGCTCGACGTGCCG
>JACPDC010000112.1 GCA_016184235.1 Deltaproteobacteria bacterium
CTGCCCTTGCGCCGCCCGGCAGGGAGGGGAATCTTTGCGCGTCCGGCCAGGTACTGGCCGGTGAGCGAGCGCGCCTCGCGCATCACGTCCTCGGGCCGGCCCTCGGCCACCACTTCGCCGCCATGGACCCCGGCCCCCGGTCCCATGTCGATGACATGGTCCGCCGCCAGGATCGTATCGCGATCATGTTCGACAATCAGGACCGTGTTTCCCTGGTCTCTCAGCTGTTGCAGGATAGCCAGAAGCCGGGCGTTATCCCTGGGATGCAGTCCGATGCTGGGCTCATCCAAAATGTAAAGAACGCCGACCAGACCGGCGCCGATCTGCGTCGCCAGACGAATCCTCTGCGCCTCCCCTCCGGAGAGAGTCGCCGAGGCGCGCCCCAAGGTCAAGTAGTCGAGACCGACCTGGATCAGGAAGCTCAACCGGCTGCGGAGCTCTTTGAGAATTTTCCCGGCGATGGCCTCCTCGCGCGCGCGGAACTGAAGGCCGCTCATGAATCGGTGCGTCTCGCCGATGGACAAGGCGGTCACCTCGGCAATGCTCTTGGCGCCGATCTTGACATGGAGGCTCTCTTTTCTCAGGCGCATGCCGCGGCACTGCCGGCAGGGGCGGAGGCGCAGGAGCTCGGCGGCATCCTCGGCCGAAAGGCCGCACGGGGTCTCGACGCCCAATCCGGCGCATGCCGGGCAGGCCCCGTGCGGGCTGTTGAAGGAAAAGAGCCGGGGCGTCAATTCAGGATAGGAGACGCCGCAGCGGACGCAGGCCTGCTTTTGGCTGAAGAGCATGGGCTCGTTCTTGCCCCGCTCGCCGGCGGAAAGGCGGTCTCCAGAGAGTCCGCCAGCCGCTTTTCTATTCCTTCCCGGAGCGCCAGCCGATCCACTACCAGGTCCAGGTCATGAGGCCGGTTTTTCTTGAGCGCGATCTCCGCCCCCAGCTCATGAAGCTCGCCATCGATTTGCACGCGGACGAAGCCGGCCCGGGCGAGCTCCCTGAGCTCTCTTCGGAACTCGCCCTTCTTCGCGGACGCGATCGGGGCCAGAATATGGAACTGGGTCTGCCGCGGCAGAGAGAGCAGTTGATCGACGATCTCTTGAACGGTTTGAGTGGAGATCTCTCTGCCGCAGAGATGGCATTCGGCTCTGCCGACCCTGGCGAACAGGAGCCTCAGATAATCGTAGATCTCGGTGACCGTGCCCACCGTGGAGCGCGGGTTGTGGCCCGGGCTCTTCTGGTCGATGGCGATGGCCGGCGACAGTCCGTCGATGGAGTCCACGTCGGGCCGCTCCATCTGCTCCAGGAACTGCCGCGCGTAGGCGGAAAGCGATTCGACATAGCGCCGCTGCCCCTCGGCATAGAGGGTGTCGAAGGCGAGCGAAGACTTTCCCGAACCGGAAACGCCGGTGATGACGACGAGCCGGTCGCGCGGGATCTCGAGGTCGATATTCTTGAGGTTATGCTCGCGCGCCCCCCTTATAACGATGTTCCCTGGCATCTCTAAGACGGCCGCAGCGCTGGAGTGCCGGAGTATCGGGTCGATACTCCATTGCTCCATCACTCCATTTGAAGCTCTTTCAACTTTTGCTCAACGATGCTCCGGTATTCTTCCAGCTTCTCGGCGCTCCGGGCCTCGAAGCGCAGGACCAGGGCGGGCTGCGTGTTCGAGGCGCGAACGAGTCCCCAGCCTTCGGCGAACTGGATGCGCACCCCATCCACGTCGATGATCGGGTAGTGATTGCGGAAAAACTCCTTGGCCTTTTCCGCCACGGCGAACTTTCTCTCATCGGGGCACTCCACCCGGATCTCCGGGGTTGAGACAAGCTTGGGAACATCCGAGAGCAGCGTCGACAGCGGCCGGCCGGCGCGGGCCAAAAGCTCCAGCAGACGCACCGATGCGTAGATGGCGTCATCGTAGCCGAAATAGCGGTCGGCAAAAAACATGTGGCCGCTCATTTCCCCGGCCAGGAGCGCGTGCGTCTCCTTCATCTTCGCCTTGAGCAGCGAATGGCCCGCCTTCCACATGATCGGCACGCCGCCGTGGCGCGCGATCTGGTCATACAATCTCTGCGAGCCTTTCACCTCCGAGATCACCACGGCGCCAGGATGGCTCTTCAAGATGTCGCGGGAAAAAAGGATCAGGATCTCGTCGCCCCAGAGGATACTCCCCCGTTCGTCTACCACCCCGATGCGGTCCCCGTCTCCGTCGTAGGCGATTCCCACATCCGCCTTTTCTTCTTTGACCGCGCGAATAAGATCTTCCAGGTTTTCGGGGACCGTAGGATCCGGATGGTGAATGGGAAAGGCGCCGTCCGGGACGCAGGCGATCTCCCGCACCACGCAGCCGAGCCGGCGGAAGATCGGCGGCGCTACAGGCCCCGCCACTCCGCTCCCGGCGTCGACCACGACCTTCAGAGGCCGCGCCAACGCCGGCACGTCCCGCAGCACACGCTCCTCGTAAGGCGGCACGATGGCGTAGCGCGCCTGCTTCCCCCCGGGCCGCTCTTGAAACTCTCCTTGCGCCATTTTTACCCGAAGCTCCTGGATCTGCGCGCCGTAGAGAGTCTCCTTGCCGACGCACACCTTGAAGCCGTTGTACTCCGAGGGATTATGGCTCGCGGTGATCTGCACGCCGCCGTCCAGGTCGAGATGAAAAAGGGAAAAATAGAGCAGCGGCGTGGGGCAAACTCCGATATCATAGACCTGAAGTCCCGCAGAGAGGAGACCTCCTATCACTGCTTCTGCGTAAGCGTCGGACGTAAAACGGCAATCCCGCCCCACGGCCACACGCCTCCCGCCGCGATCATGGACGATGGTCCCATGAACTCGACCGAGGAGCCGGGCGAATTCTTCGTCAAAATCCTTCTCCGCCAAACCCCGTATGTCGTACTCGCGAAAAACCGTCGGGTTCATTCTTTCCTCCCCATCTTCTTTCGCCCGGCCAACCGGGCGGCCAGGAGAATCGCCTCTCTCATGCTCGAGCTGTCCGCCCGGTCCTTTCCGGCGATCTCGTACGCGGTGCCGTGATCCACGGATGTCCGGATGATCGGCAGCCCGAGCGTCAACGCCGCGCCGCCGAAAAAATGGAGCAGCTTGAGCGGTATGAGACCCTGATCGTGATACATACAGACCACCGCGTCGTAATCTCCGCGCGCCGCCTGGTAAAAGAGGCTGTCCGCGGGAAACGGGCCCTGCACCTGAATCCGCCGCGCCTGCGCCTCCTGGACCGCCGGCGCGATAACCTTCTCTTCCTCGCGCCCGAAGAGGCCTTCCTCGCCGGCATGGGGATTCAGCGCCGCCACCGCCAGCCGGGGGCGGGAGATGCCGAAATATTTATGCAGCGCCTGATGGGTGAGCTCGAGCGTCACCCGAATCCGCTTGCGCGTGAGCTCACCGGCAACCCGCATCAGAGGGAGGTGGACCGTGACCAGAACGACTCTCAAGCTCTCCCCCAACAGCATCATCCGCACCTCCCGGGTGCCTGTCAGCTCGGCCAGGAGCTCCGTGTGGCCGGGATAGCGATAGCCGGCAAGCTGGAGGACCCGCTTGCTGATAGGCGCCGTCGCCATGGCATCCGCAACCTCGGCGAGAGCCAGCTCCGTAGCTCCTCGGATATAGCGGTACACGGCTTCGCCGCAGGCCCGCGAAGGATGTCCCGGCCTGGATTGTCGAGGGGAGAGAGAGGTGAGGCCGTACACCGGAATCGCCCCGGGGCCTGGGGCGACGGGCTGCCCGCGCTCCCAAGGGACCAGTTGGGGATATCCCCGCTGGCGCTTCCGGGTCCGCTGGAGAACTTCCCAGTCGCCTACCACCAGCGGACGGCATGCCTCTCTAACCGCGGGGTGGACCGACGCTTTTAGAACCACCTCCGGTCCCACTCCGGCCGGATCCCCCATGGTCACAGCCACAATGGGTTTGGCCATTTTCTGTCTTGAGACTCCTCGAAAAGACTTTGTCGAGATTTATCGCAGATGGGCCGGGTGAAACAAGAGAGTCAACCCCTTCGACAGGCTCATGGTTCGATTGACTCACCATGACCCTGAGGCTCTCGAAGGGTCAGGGTTGACGGTGAGCAAGGTCGAACCGTCAACGATCTGAAGAGAAGGGATTGAGCCGCCGCCAGATGCCGGAAAAGAATCCTCCCGACGATTCGGATTTTGAAGCCGGGTCGGTGATCTCCTCCAGAGGCGGGAGCACATCCTCGGGAACGTCCTCGGAGGAATCTGTCCTAAAAAGCGGAATGCCGAAGACCCTGACGATGTTCTGCCCGCTCAGCTCTCCCTGGGCATCCTCCCCTTCGATAGGGCTCTCACTGATAATGTAAGTAAGAGGATTTAAATAGCTCAGGAAGCCTGACTGCTCGTTCCTGCTTCTCTGGGACCGAGCCGCCATCAGAGAATCGACGGTCCCCTCTTTGGTCTCTTCGGCGCGGAAAACCACTCCGGGAAGCTTCACGTCCACCCGGTGCCTCTTCCTCAAGTCGCTCTTCAGCCACTTCTGGAATCGCTCCTCCAAGGCCTTGGCGTAGAGCTCTTCCTTGATCTTTTCTTGCACGTCGCCGAGCGGCAGGAGCCGGCCCGCCTCCCGCGCCTCCAATTTGATCAGGTGTACTCCCAGGCTGGTGCGGAGCGGTTGGCTGATTTCCCCGACGGACAGTTTGGCGAAGGCGATCTCCTCGATCTCTTTGAGCAGGCTGCCACGGTTGATCCAGCCGATGTCTCCTCCCTGCGCCGCGCCGGCGCCCTCCGAGTTCTGCTCGGCCAGCTTGGCGAATTCCTCTCCGCCCAGCGCCCGGCGCCGTACTTCCAGCGCCTTTTGCGTCGCCTCTTTTTCCTGCTCCGCAGGGGCGTCCCGCGGCGCCGAAAACAGGATGTGGCGCAGCCGAACTCTCTCCTGGGTCGTGAATCTTTTCGGGTTCAGGCGATAATACCGCTCCACATCTTCCGAGGTGATGTTCACTCTCTTGCGCACCTGACGGTTGATGATTTCGCTCTTCTCGATCTGCCCGCGTATCGAAGCGCGGTAGCTCTCCATGGTGGTGCCTTCCCGTTTCAGGACCTCGGCGAGCTCCTCGTCCCCGATCCGGTTTTGCTGCTTGATCCGGCCGATATAGCCGTCGACCTCCCCTTCGCCGACACGGATGTCCGCCAGCTTCACTTCCGCCGCCAGGAGTCTTTCCGTGATGAACTGCTCCAGGACTTCCCGGTCTTCTTTTTCGATGCGGCTCAAGTCCCCGGCCGGGAAATCCCGGCCCATCCTGGTCTTGGCGTACTCTTTGAAGCTGGAGAGCGTATAAGGTTCCCCGTCGATCACCGCCACCACCTGCTCCACCACCCTGGCCATGAGGGGCAGAGAGTGAAACACGAGCAGGGCGCCGAGCAGGAGGCTGCGGTAAGTTCTTTGCCTCAGCATAGGGTAGGCACCTGAAAGAAGTCTCTATTCCAGCGAGGAATAGGTACTAGGTACCATACTACCGTATCGCTTGCAAGAAAGAGGTTATTTCCGGGATCATCTCGTGCCAATCCCGGCTGCGAGGGGAAAAAGAGAGGCGTCCCTCGGGGGAAAGGCGATAGCGGCCCTTATCCCTGCCTATGAGATTCAGGAGGCGCTCCACCTGGACCGGGGAGTCCGGATGGAAGAGGAGCGAGAGCCTGCCGTCGTGGTAACTGATCTGCTGGACCAGATAATCCTTGAGCACGCGGCGGAGATGCATCACCAGGAAGAGATTCGCCACCTCGGAAGAGCAGGGACCGAAGCGATCCTGGATCTCCTCTCTGAGGCTCTCTAGTTCCTCGACGTCCCTGAAGCTTGCCAGGCGCTTGTAAAAGAGCAGCCGCTGGTTGGTGTCGGGGATGTATTCTTGCGGGAAATAGGCCGGTATCCCGAGCCGGATCTCGGGCTCGACCTCGGGCCTGAGCGCCTCGCCCTTCAGCTCGCGCACGGCCCGCTCCATCATCTGGGTGTAGAGCTCGAAGCCGACGGCGGTGATGTGGCCGGACTGCTGTTTTCCAAGGAGGTTTCCGGCCCCGCGGATCTCCAGATCGTGCAGCGCCAGCTTGAAGCCGCCCCCCAGCTCGTCCAACTCCTGCAGCGCCTTCAACCTCCTCTCGGCGTCGCGCGTGATGGTCTTCTCTCCGGGGATCAGCAGGTAGGCATAGGCGCGGCGGTGCGAGCGCCCGACGCGGCCCCGCAGCTGATAGAGCTGGGCCAATCCGAACTTGTCGGCCCGGTTGATGATGATGGTATTGGCATTGGGAAAATCGAGCCCGGATTCGATGATGGCGGAACAGACGAGCATTTGCGCGCGCCCGTCCAGGAAGTCGAGCATGACCTTCTCCAGCTCGCGCGGCCGCATCTGGCCGTGGGCCACGGCGATCCGCGCCTCCGGGATCAGGTCGGCGAGCTTCTGGGCCATGCGCGAGATGGTCTCGACTCGATTGTGCAGAAAAAAGATCTGGCCGCCCCGCTCCAGCTCGCGCAGCGCGGCGTCGCGGATCACCCCCTCGTCGTA
>JACPDC010000113.1 GCA_016184235.1 Deltaproteobacteria bacterium
ATGGTGCGAGGAAGGGGATTTGAACCCCTACGCCATTTCTGGCACTAGCCCCTCAAACTAGCGCGTCTGCCGATTCCGCCATCCTCGCATCTATCCGCCTCACGCCTTTCGCCCCTCGCCTAAGGGTTAGTAGGTTGTTGTGGCTGCTGCGATTGGGGTTGTGGGGTGGCTTGAGGGGCCTGCGGCGCCGGAGCGGGCGCGGGTTGTCGGGGAGCCTGCTCCGCCTCTATCTTGCCGCGATCAAACAGGCTGCTGGAGAGCTTCTTGCCCGAGAAGTAGCCCAGGGTCAGCGACGTGATCATGAAGACGATCGCCATGCCGGTGGTCAGGCGGGTAAGAAAATTTCCCGCGCCGCTGCTGCCGAAGATGGTGGAGCTGGAGCCGCCGAATACCGCTCCCATATCCGCTCCTTTGCCGGTCTGCAGAAGCACGACCAGTATGAGGCCGATGCTTACGATGACATGAATTACGGTGACAAAAATGATCATGACGGTTATGGAACAAAACAGCGAACAATAGCCAGAAAATCCTCGGCCTTGAGACTCGCCCCTCCCACCAGCGCGCCGCTCACCTCCCTTGCCCTGGAAAGCTCCGCCGCGTTATCCGGCCGCACGCTGCCGCCATAAAGAATCCGGCAGCCCGCCGCGATCCGTGTGCCCGCGAGCTCTTTGAGCAGCGAGCGAATCCGCAGGTGCACCTCGCTCGCCTGATCGGCTGTAGCGTTGCGGCCCGTCCCGATGGCCCAGACGGGCTCATAGGCAATCTCAACTTTTTCTATAGCACTTTTTTCCAGCCCCTTCAACGCGGTCCCGAGCTGGCCGGCGATCACCCGCATCGTTTTCCCTGTCCTGCGCTCTTCCCATGTCTCGCCGACGCACAGAATAGGCCGGAGGCCTGAAAGCAGCGCGGCAGAGAGTTTCTGAGTCACGATTTGATTGCTCTCGTGAAACAGGCGGCGGCGCTCCGAATGGCCGACGATGACGAAGCTGCAGCCCGCCTCCGCGAGCATCTGCGGGCTGATCTCCCCCGTGAAGGCGCCTTGCGCCTCCCAGTGAACGTCCTGGGCCCCCAGAGCCAGACGGCTTCCCCGGGCTACTCTGCGCACCTCGTGGAGCGCCGTGAACGGCGGCGCCAGAACGATTTCCACGCCGCGCATCCTTCCTGAGCCGCGGCGGATCCGCCGCGCGAGGCGGCGGGCCTCGCTCTCGGCCCCGTGCATTTTCCAATTGCCGACGACCAGTGGCGGTTTCATGGCTCTTCCTCGAGCGCCTGAATGCCGGGCAATATCTTCCCTTCCAAAAACTCCAGGGTCGCGCCACCGCCGGTCGAGAGGTGGGTGATCTTGTCTTCGACGCCGGCCTGAGCGACTGCCGCCACCGTATCCCCGCCGGCGACGATGCTGATGGCGCCGTGCTCGACCAGGGCCTGAGCTACGGATCTCGTGCCCCGGCTGAACTTTTCTTCTTCGAACAGGCCTACAGGGCCGTTCCAGAGCGCCATCCCGGCTCTGCCGATCTCCTGGCAGAAACGGTCGACGGTCTTGGGCCCGATGTCCAAGCCCATGTAATTCGCCGGGATGTCGGCCCCGGTGGTGATCGGGCTCGCCGTGATTTGTTCCGCCGCTATGTGGTCCACGGGAAGGAGCAAGGGCACGCGCCGGCTCTCCGCCAGCCTGATGATCTCGCGCGCCAGGGAAATTTTTTCCTCTTCGATGAGAGATTTCCCGACGGCGACGCCCCGGGCCTTGAGAAACGTGTAGGCCATCCCGCCGCCGATAAGAAGGGAGTCCACCTTGGGAACGAGGTTCTTCAGCATGCCGATTTTGTCCGAGACCTTGGCCCCGCCCAGGATCACGACGAACGGGCGGTCCGGGCTGAAGAGGGCCTTTCCGAGGTAGTCCAGCTCCCTCCGCAGCAGCAGGCCGGCCCCTTTGGCGCGGAAAAACCTCGCCATACCCGCGGTCGAGGCGTGCGCCCGGTGGGCCGCGCCGAAGGCGTCGTTGACGTAGACGTCAGCCAGGGATGCGAGGGCTTGAGAGAAAGCCGGGTCGTTGGCTTCTTCTTCCTTGTGAAAACGGAGGTTCTCGAGCAAAATCACTTTCTGGCCCGGGTCTCGAACCAGCGCCTCAACTTGAGGCCCGACGCAGTCCGGCGCGAGCGCCACAGGCCGGGCGAGAGATTTTTCCAGATGCTCCCGCACCGGGGTCAGGCTCCATCGCGCGTCCGGTTTGCCTCCCGGCCGCCCCAGATGCGAGGCGAGCAGGACTTTCCCCGCTCGCGCGAGCACGAAACGCAGCGTCGGCAGCGTGCTGTCGATGCGGTGCGTTTCCGTGATTTTGCCGTCTCTTACCGGGACGTTGAAGTCGGCCCGAACGAAAACCGTTTTGCCGGTCAGATCCAGTTGATCCAGTCCGCGGATCATGGCGGTTTCTCCTCCGCGTGCGGCGCGAAATTCCGAGCTGCGCGGCAGCCAAACCATCAGCCCATTTGACTAAATACAAGGGTTATAATATTTTTTCAAATGAACCATTGGACTATTCGATGCCTTCCTTCTCGTTTCTTCAATTGCTGGCGCAGACGGGATTTACGGCCAACCAGCAGCAGGGCGTTCTGGATCTGGTCAAACAGGCGAGCCCGCTGGTCCAGGGGGTTCTCTATCTCCTGGTTTTATTTTCGGTGGTGAGCTGGGGGATTATTTTCTCCAAATATCGCCAGGTGAAAACGGCTAAAGGGGAATCCGACAGGTTCCTCGACATCTTTTGGCAAAGCCGGAATCTCGCTGCCATACACGATGCCAGCCGGGAGTTGAAGACCAGTCCGGTGGCGCAGGTCTTCCGCGCCGGTTACGAAGAGCTCCTGCGCGTCACTCGCAGCAAAAAAGAGTCCGGGCAGGGCGAAGGGCTGACCACGGAGCTTGGCGGGGTGGACAACGTGACGCGGGCGATGAAGCGCGCGACCAGCGTGGAGATCACCAGGCTGGAACGATCCCTCACTTTTCTGGCGACCACGGCGAGCACCACTCCTTTCATCGGTCTCTTCGGCACCGTGTGGGGGATCATGAACGCCTTCCGGGGCCTGAGCGTCACCCACTCGTCCAGCATCCAGGCGGTCGCCCCGGGTATCGCCGAGGCGCTGATCGCCACCGCCGTGGGTCTGGCCGCGGCCATCCCGGCGCTCATGGCGTACAACCACTTCGTCCACAAGATCAAAGTGTTGGCGGTTGATATGGACAATTTCTCGCACGAATTTTTGAACATCGCCGAGCGCCATTTTCTGAAATAGGCGGTAGGCTATAGGCAGTAGGCGACAGTTAAGAAGCGCCTGATGCCTGTTGCCTCGGAGGTAATTTTATGGCTGTCGATACTTCTTCCCAGCAAAACGGAACGACCACGATTTCCCAGATTAACGTCACTCCCTTAGTGGATGTGATGCTGGTGCTGCTGGTGATTTTCATGGTGACCGCGCCCATCATCCAGCAGGGAGTCCAGGTGAATCTGCCGCAGGCCAAGGCCGGCGCCATTCCGGGAAAGGAAGAGCAATTGGTGGTGGCCATTGCCCGCAACGGAAGGATTTACTTGAACGACAATCCCATGACGCTGCCGGAGCTGGGCCAAAAGCTGCGGGCCATCAGCAAGATCCGGCGGGACAAGGAGGTCTACCTCCGGGCGGATCAGGATGTCCGCTACGGCATCGTGATGAGGACGATCGCGGAGATCAAGCAGGCGGGGATCGAGAAGCTGGGCATGGTGACGCGTCCCCCGTCGCAAGAGGGGTAATGGCGGATATCCGCTTCACTCCGATGAGGTTGCTCAAGGGGCACTCGCTTCCTCCGCTGCAGGAGAGCGGCGAGAGGCTCTGGCGCTGGGTTAGCGTTTCCGGCGCGCTCCATTTTGCGTTTATCGTGACCCTGTTCCTGATGCCCCACATCCCCTCCCGCAGGGGGCCTTCCTACCCGGTCTATACAGTGGACTTGGTGGGCGGCGAAAGGCTGGGCGGCGCCAACCTCGGATCGACAGTGGGACCGCCCCCGCAGGCCAAGAAGGTTGCCGAGAAGGCGAAGAGCGAGCCCCAGCCTCAGGTCAAGGTGGCCAAAAAGGAGAAGGCCAAACCGGCGGAAAAATCCTCCCAGATGCAGGAAACGGTGGCACTCAAGAAGTCCCAGAAGGAAACAAAGAAAGAAACCAAAAAGGAAGCCGAGGCGGAACCGGGCCTGCCGGGCCAGGTACGGGAGAAGTTGATCCAATCGGCCCTGGAGCGGGTCCGGGAACGAGCCGAGAGCGGGCAAAAGAAACAGAAGGGGGAGGGGATCACCTCCGGCCCCGCCGAGGGTGAGGGGGCCGCCGCTATTGGCGCTGGAGGAAGGGGCGGAGGAATCGTAAGACCGGCGGAGTTCCTTATTTACTATAACCAGATGCTTCGGTTGATTCGCGCGAAGTGGACGTGGGTGGGGAGGAGGAGCGACTTGGAGGTGACCGTCCGATTTGGCATCCAGGAGAATGGCGAAATAGTCGGCCTGAAAATTCTCCAGCGCTCGGGGGACCCCTCGTACGACGATTCGGTGGTTCGCGCGGTGCGAGGAGCCAATCCATTGCCGGCCCCTCCGGAGAGCCACCGAAAGGAGTTTACGGACGTAGAGCTGATGTTTCGTCCGAAGGATTTGGGTGGTTAGATGATGATTTTCAGAGCGCTGGCGGTTTTTCTGTGCTTTTGCGGGTTGTCCTCGCAGCCCCTCTATTCCCAGGTAAAGGGGACCATCGTCAATCCCGCGGAGCGCTATCCGATGGCTATATCGCCCCTGAAAAACCTGGGAACAGGCGAGGATAAGGCGAAGCTATCGGTGGGGATTGCCGATGTCATCATTCGCGACCTGGAACTTTCCGGTTGGTTCCGGATACTGGACCGGTCGGCTTACATAGAGGACCCGCAAAAAACCGGGATCGCTCTGGGGGATTTCGATTTCCGGGATTGGTCCGTGATCGGCGCTCAGGCGCTCGTCAAAGGAGGATTTCAGCTGCAAGGCGACGAGATCACCGTCGAGCTGCGCCTCTTCGATGTGTATCAGGCGAACCAAATGGTCGGAAAAAAATATACCGGAAAGGTCAGAGACTTCCGCCGCATCGCCCATAAATTCGCCGACGAGGTCATTTTTCAATTTACCGGCGTGCCGGGCGTCTTCAATACCAGGATCGCCTATGTCTCCACCGCCGGCGGCCGGTTCAAACAGGTTTATGTCTCGCACCTGGACGGAACCGAAAAGGTCCAGGTCACCAAGGATCCGACGATCAACCTCTTTCCCTCCTGGAGCCCGGATGGCCAATCGATATTCTACTCGACCTACGGCTACCTGGAGCGCGCGCCGGGACTGTATCTTTTCAATCTCTTCACCGGTAGGGATGCGAGGTTCTTGACCGGCGGCGGCCTGAATCTCGGGGGAAAATGGTCTCCGGATGGAAAATTCGTCGCCATACCGCTGGAACGACAGGGCAACGTCGACATCTATCTGCTGGATCCCGCGGGGAAGATCGTGCGCCGCTTGACCGATGATGCGGCCATCGATGTCTCCCCGACCTGGTCGCCGGAAGGGGATCGTCTGGCTTTCATTTCCAACCGCAGCGGCAGCCCGCAGATTTATATTCTGGAGCTCGCTGGCGGCAAGACGCGGCGCCTGACTTACTCGGGGGGATACAATACCTCTCCCACTTGGTCTCCCAGCGGCGACAAGATAGCCTACACGGGAAGGGTGAACGGCCGTTTTCAGATCTTTACGATTCCGGTCCAAGGGGGCGATCCGCAGCAGCTCACTTCCAGCCTTCCTGGTCGCCCCGTTTCGAATAAACCCCGTTGGCCTAACCCCATGGAGAATAAAGAAAGGAGAGAAAGATGGTTGATCGACTGAGTGCGTCGCTGTATGGGATGATGTTTTTCGCCTTTCTTACGTTGACCGGGTGTCCCACGCCGGCTACGACCAAGCCTGAGGCCCCCTCTGCGGCCCAGCCTTCTGCGGCGCAGAAAGCTCCCGCGAGCCGCCCGGCTAGTCCCTCTTCGAGTCTGGGAGCCGCGCAACGTGGCACTGCCCCGGCCGGTGGTCCCTTGAAAGATATCCATTTTGATTTCGACAAGTATGACCTTCGAGCCGATGCTCGGGATGTCCTTAAGGCCAACGCCGGTTGGCTGAAGGCGAATGCCTCGGCTCGGGTCGAAATCGAAGGGCACTGCGACGAGAGAGGCACCAACGAGTACAATTTGGCGCTCGGGGCCAAGCGGGCTCAGGCGGCAAAGGACTACCTGGCCAGCCTGGGGATTTCCAAGGCCAGGCTCTCGACTATCAGTTACGGCGAAGAGTTGCCGGTTTGCAAGGAGCAAAACGAGGGATGCTGGCAGAAAAACCGTCGGGCGCGCTCCGTGGTGGTCTCTGCCCGGCCGGCCTCGTAAGATTAGAATTTAAGAATGCAGAATTCAGCATCCGGCATTCTGAATTCTGGCTCCTGGCCCCTGGATTCTTCCTCCTAAAACCATGAAGGGTGTATCATCTTTGCTCCTCATGCTGGTGGGGAGCGTTTTTTCCGCCTGCGCTACCCCTCAGCAGATCGATCTCATCGAGCGGGAGCAGCGGCGTCTGCGCACCGAGACTACCAGTGCCCTGGAGGATTTCGACAACATCCGATCCACCCTGGCAGATACCCGCGCCAACGTCCAGCAGATGCAGCGGGATCTGGACGCGCTGAGAGAAAAGGTCGAGGAGGTCCGCCATCAGCTGGACCGCCAGATCGGCCAGTCGACTCGCGAGGGCGGTCAGAGGATCAAGGAGCTCGAGGCGCGGGTCGCCAAGCTCGGCGAGGAGTTGAAGACGCAGGGGGCGCTGTTGAAGGGACGCGAGGAGGAGATGAAAGCTCTCCTCGATGCGGCGAAGGCGGCGCCGGGAAGCCCGGAGTCGCGCCCTTCAGGAGAAGGCGCCGGGCCGAGCGATATTGCCAAGGAGACGGCGCCGGCGGAGTCGGAGGCGGTAAAGAAGGATTACGAAGAGGCCTGGAGGCTGGTGGAGCGGAAGGACTACAAGACGGCAATCGTCCGTTTCAAGGCGTTTCTCAAAAAACATCCCCAGAGCGAATACGCGGACAACGCCCAATACTGGATCGGAGAGAGTCATTACGCCTTGAGAGAATTCGACCAGGCTATTCTGGAATTCGATGTGGTTCGGCGTAGATATCCGAAGGGAGACAAGGTGCCCGCGGCTCTCCTGAAGCAGGGTTTCGCTTTTGCGGAGCTCGGCGACAAGGTGGACGCCCGTTTGATCTTGCAGGAACTCGTCGATAGATATCCCCAGTCGCCCGAAGCGGGTAAGGCCAAGCAGAAGCTGAAGGCGCTGGAATCGTGACCCCTGCGCTGACTCCTGAAAAACCACCCTTGAGTTTTTAACCACTTTGCGCCGGCCATCAGCAGCCAACCGTCGGCCGTCCGCGGGCGCACAGAGGCCGAAGGCCGAGTGCTGGTAGCTGGGAGCCCTGCGAGAACCATGGAGATCTTTCGCCACATAGAGGATAGGAATTTATCCATCTCCAAACCGGTCCTGACGCTGGGGAATTTCGACGGCATCCATTTGGGGCACCAGGCGCTGCTGCAACACGTGGTCGAGGACGCGAAGACCTTGGGCGGCCACTCGGTGGTCCTGACCTTCGAGCCGCACCCGCTTCAGCTCTTGGCGCCCGAGCGAGCGCCCAGGCTGATCCTGACCCATAAGGACAAGATGATCCTGCTTCAGTCCTTCGGAGTAGACGCGGTGGTCATTCAGGCTTTCAACGCTGCCTTCGCCAAAGTGGAGGCCGAGGAGTTTATGCAGCGTCATCTGGTTGGGCGCTTGGGCGTGCGCAAAATGTGGGTCGGGAGAGACTTGAGGTTTGGCAAGGGACGAAAGGGCCGGGTGGAAGATCTGATCCGATGGGGAGGACAAAGCGGCTTTGAAGTCGGGATCGTCGAGCCGGTCGAATTGGGCGGCGTGCGCGTCAGCAGCAGCCGGATCCGCAGCCTGATCGAACGGGGCGACGTGCGTCAAGCCGAGCGCTTTCTCGGCCGCCTCCATTTCGTGACGGGCCGCGTGGCGCGCGGGCATCAAAGAGGGCGGCAGCTGGGTTTCCCGACCGCCAACATCGCGCCGCGGACGGAGGTCCTTCCCTTGGACGGCATCTATGCCACTTTCTTGGAGGCGGACGACCGCCTGTGGCCGAGTGTCACCAATATCGGGGTGAACCCCACCTTTGGGGAGGGGCCCAGGACCGTCGAGAGTTATATCTTCGATTTTGCGGGCGACCTCTACGGCCGGTCGGTGAAATTGTTTTTTGTTCAGCGGATTCGGGAGGAGAAAAAGTTTTCTTCTGCGGAGACTTTAGTGGAGCAGATGAGAGAGGATGTCCGGCGCGCCCAGGAGGTCTTGAGCCAAACCCCGAAGCCGGAGAAGGCGGGGCTGGCGAGATAACACAAAAAGCAACGTCCCCTTTTATGCGTCTTGCCATCAGCGACCGGAATCACGTCGGCATGCGCCTGGATCTTTTTCTTACGCGCGGCCTTCCTCATGCGTTCCGGACCGGGGAGTGGAGCCGGTCTGGAATCCAGAGGATGATCGCCGAGGGTCAGGTCACGGTCAACGGAGAGAAGGCCAAGCCCAGCGCGCGTCTCAAGCTCCATGA
>JACPDC010000114.1 GCA_016184235.1 Deltaproteobacteria bacterium
GGGATTAGAGCGACAGATCTTTGATCTTTCTGCGCAGGGTCTTTTCGCATTCGGCTTCGCGCTCCGGAGTGCGGACCTGCGCCTCGGAGAGACGAAACAGCAGAATGCGCATTCCCCTGGCCACGCGGATCACGTAAGTGCTCGAGTCGGCGTCGTAGTAGACGGAGGTCTGCGCTTTCGGGTCCGCCGAGCTCGTGACCCGGCTCGCCCATCGCTCGATCTCTTCAGTCGCCTCGTCGCCTTGCTTATCGGTGATCACTTTGTTAATGGCATCATAGTTTTTTCCTCGCGCCGAATCCAGGAGCGAGGCCTGCGCCGGCAACGGGAACTTTTTCTTTTCTCGCGTGTCTAAGCTAGCTGGGGGAGCGAACCGCACAGATGACGTCCGCCCAAGACCCCGATAAAGAGCTGGTCCAGAGGATCCAAAACGGCGACCGGCCGGCCTTCAACCAGCTGGTCTTGAAGTACCGCAACCGCGTCATGGGGATCGCCGCCCGCATGTTGGGAGATCGGGGGGAGGCGGAAGAGCTGGCCCAGGACGTCTTTGTCAAGGTCTACCGGGCCCTGGGTGATTTCCAGGGCGCGGCGCTTTTCTCCACCTGGCTTTTCCGCGTGACCGCGAACAGCTGCCTGAACCACCGGAGGAAACGAAGGGCGGAGGTGCGGATCCTGGACGGGGCGGGCGATGCGGCGCTCGCCGTTGCCGATCCCTCGTCGAATCCGCACCAGCTGCTGGAGCAAAAGGAGCTGAGAATCGCTTTGGAGAAGAGCATCCAGTCCTTGCCGGAGGAGCAGAGGATCGTCCTCATTCTGCGCGACGTCGAAGGTCTTTCCTACGAGGAGATCGCCGATTCTCTGGAGCTGGAGCTCGGCACCGTGAGGTCGCGGCTTCATCGGGCCCGGCTGCAGGTCCAGGCGGGTATCCGGGAGAAGTTCTCGCTGGACGGCCGAAGGAGTGACAGGCTATGAATTGCCAGGATGTCAGAGAGTTGTCCTCGGACTATCTGGACCGCCGCCTGGCGCCGCATGAGCTCTCGGCTCTCGAGGAGCACCTCGGGGTCTGCCCGGACTGCCGCCGGGAGATCGAGGCGCTGCGTGCTACGATATCGCTGCTCGGCAGCCTGGATCCGGTAGAGACCTCCGCTGACTTTCTCAGCCGGGTGCACCGGAAGCTCGAGAAGGAATCTCGGCTGAGCCGGATCAGGGGCTGGTTGTTGGAGCCGATTAAACTTAAAGTGCCGCTTGAGATAACCGCGCTAGTGCTTGTTGGCATCTTGGTTTCTCATCTCTATTATAGATCTCCGGAACTGGCCAAGGAGTCCCGGCTCTCGGTTCCTCCTGAGAGCCCGCAGGCGGCTGGGGATAGCACCGCAGAGAGGAGCCGGGAAGCTGGCGGCAGGGAAGTCCACGAGCGGGATCGGGCTGAGCCAAAGCGGAGAAGCGAGGCCGCAGAGCCTGCCGCCGCCGCGGAAAAATCCTTGGATGCCGTCTCGCGAGCGGCGGCGGAGGAGGTTGTGGCCGATGATGTCGCCTCGTACGAGAAAAAGGTTCAGGCCCTTCTGGCGCAGATGGGTGGGAGAATTTTGGGTCAAGAGGGCGCCGCCGATTCCGTCTTGCTGTTGACCGTGGAATTGCCTCAATCTCGTCAGGCAGAATTTCTCGCTTCGCTGAAGGAAGGGAGGGCTGCAGAGGTCCAGGCGCCTAAATCCAAACCTCAGGCCCTGCAGGGGCTGAAAAAAGAGGCCGAGGATAAAAGAGATCCGCCCGCCACTGGCAGGATCGCCGAGAGCCGCGCGCCATCCGCCCTGGAACAATCGCCCCGCAAGGACCAGCCCATGGTTCGGCTTCAGCTGCGCATCCTGCCGAAGAAGTAGCCGGAACTTTTTCCTTCTCCGGTTGTCTAATCCGACAAACAGTCGCGTCATTCAACAGGGGGAGGAATCCATGGCGAGAATGATTATTTGGCTGGTCGTAGCGGCAACGATGCTGCTCTTTTCCCATCGGCAGGTTGGCCTGGCAGCCAGGCCGCAAGGGGCAAGAGGGGCCCTCGCGGTCACGCAGGAGCGGCAAAAAGAGCTCTCTCTGACCGTCTACAATCAGAACCTGGGCCTGGTAAAGGACACGCGGGAGATCCGCATGGGCATCGGGGCGCATGAGGTTCGGTTCATGGATGTGGCCTCACAGATCCAGCCTGCCACGGTTCATTTAAAGCCCCTCGCCGGCCCGCGCGGCATGGAGATTCTGGAGCAGAACTACGAATACGATCTCTTGAACCCGCAAAAGCTGTTGGAGAAGTACGTCGGGAAAAAGGTCAAGATCCTGGACAAGAATTACTACACGGGAGAGGAGAGGATCGTCGAGGCAACGCTGCTCAGCATGAACGGCGGCGCGGTCTACGCGGTCTATCAGATCGACGGCTCCATTCACCTGGGCCATCCGGGGCGCGTCATCCTGCCCGAGATTCCGGAGAATCTCATCGCCAAGCCCACTCTGGTTTGGCTCTTGCAGAGCGGGGTCTCCTCCCCGCAAACGGTCGAGGCGTCCTACCTGACCGGCGGCATTTCCTGGAAGGCGGATTATGTTTTTGTGCTGAACTCTAAGGACGACCGCGGGGCGCTCTCGGGATGGGTCACGATCGATAACAAGAGCGGCGCGATTTACCGGAACGCCACGCTCAAGCTGGTGGCCGGGGATATTCATCGGGCGCAAGGAAGGAAAGAGATCTACGGCGCGCTGGACCGCGCGGCGAAGGCTCCGGCTTCAGAGGCGGCTGTTAGGGGATTTACTGAACAAGGATTTTTTGAATACCACCTCTATACGCTGCAGGGAAAAAGCACCATCAAGGACAACCAGACAAAGCAGCTGAGCCTTCTCAGCGCCGGGGACATCCCGGTGCAGAAACAGCTGATCTATTACGGGGCGCAGCACTATTACCGGAATCGGTTTGGCGAGCCGGTGTCGAACCAGAAGGTGGGGGTCTATCTCGAGGTGGCAAACAAGAAGGAGAACCGCTTGGGGCTTCCCCTGCCGAAGGGGATCGTGCGGGTCTACAAGGGCGATGAGGGCGGGAGCCTACAGTTCGTCGGCGAGGACTGGATCGACCACACGCCGAAGGACGAGAAGGTGAAGATCAAGATGGGCGAGGCCTTCGATGTCGTCGGTGAGAGGATTCAAAGAGATTGGCGCCAGATCGCGTGGAATGTCTACGAGGTGGAGTGGGAGATCAAGCTGAGGAACCACAAGAAGGAGGACGTCCAGGTGCAGGTAGTGGAACCGGTCCCGGCGGACTGGGATATGCTGCGCTCCTCGCACGCCTACGAGAAGAGCGAGGCCCACACCCTGCGCTTCGTCGTCGATGTCCCGAAAGATCGGGAGGCCAAGCTCAACTACCGCGTGCGGGTGAAATTTTAACCCGTTGCGCTCACTTCTTCTTGTAAAGGCTGTCGAGGTAGCCGCTCTGGTCGAGCTCTTTGATGAAGCTGAAGTCGACGAACTGCTCGGGCTTTGCCGTCTTGGCCCTGGGATCGCGCCCGGCTATTTCGTCAAGGATTTCGTCAAGGACGGTCTGCAGCCCTTTCAGGCTCGGGTATTGTTTTTTCGGCAGCAGAGATTCCGTAAGAATACCTTGTGCGCTCTTTTCCAAGATGTCCCGGTCCACTCCACGTCCCATGTATTTTGCCAGGGCCCTGACGCCCGCCTCTTTATCCGTCCAGGTGCGGTGCACGGCCTCCACATGCGCCTTGACGTACTTCCTGACGGTGTCGGGATGCTCCTTGATAAATTTCCGTGTGGTAGCCGCGCCGGTGTGCTGAAAGACGAGCCCCATCTTGGCCACATCCACGACAACGGTCAAGCCCCTCTTTTCCGCTATATAGTTGGACGGAGGGTTGATGACGGCGGCGCTCACTTTTCCGGTTAAAGCCGCGTCCAGGCGAGCCGGCCCGCTCCCCACCTGAACGAGAGTAACGTCCTTTCCCGGCGTCAGGCCGATTGCCTTGAGAGCAAACCGGGCGATGGAATCCGTGGCCGAGCCAAAGCGGCTGATCGCTACGCTGCCGCCTTTGAGCTGCTCCGGCTTCGTAAGTCCGGGCTTGCCCATGAGCACGTAATTGAGCGAGGTGATTCCGGCAGCGACGAACACCGACTCCGAGCCGGCCAGCGCGCTGCTGACAAGACCAGGTCCCGCCACCTGCGTGATCGGGACATCCCCTGAGACGAGGGCTAGTATCGCGGTGCTCCCGCCGGTGAAGAAGATCAATTGCACATCCAGACCGTTTTTCTCAAAAATCCCCGAATCCTTGGCCACCCAAGCCGGCAGCTGGTCCGCGCTGATGGCGCTGTAGCCGACGTTCACCCTGGTTAGCTGCGCCGGCGCGGGCGATGGGGCGAGGGCAAAAATAGCCGGAATGATCAATAACGCGATCGTTCTAAGTCGCATTGTATGTCCCCCCGATGCTGTTAAAAATTATCGAACAGCCGATTAGTAGCCTCTTCCGCCAATCTTGTCAATCTTTGGGGCGGGTGCTAAACGTGAGCCGATGCGTAACGCAGAATTAGCCCGGATTTTTCGCGAGATCGCCCTCTATCTGGAGATGAAAGAGGAGCCGTTCAAGCCGAGGGCGTACGAGAAGGTGGCCTATTCCCTGGAGGCGTTGGGGGAGGAGGCGGCGGAGATCTACAAGAGGGGCGGGGTGAAGGCGCTCCGGACGATTCCCGGAGTGGGCGAGGCCATTGCGGAGAAGATCGAGGAACTGCTCAAGACGGGAAGGCTCAGATACTACGAAGGGTTGAAAAAAGAGGTGCCGGTGGATGTGGGCGGGCTCACCGCGATCGAAGGCGTCGGTCCCAGGAGCGTGAAGCTCCTCTACGAGAAGTTGGGGATCAAAAAAGTCGCGGATTTAGAACAGGCCGCGCGCGCGGGAAAGATCCGCGAGCTCGCCCATTTCGGCGAGAAGATGGAGCAGAAGATCTTGAAGGGGATAGAGTTCTTGAAGCAGGGGAGCGGCCGCTTCCCGCTGGGGTCGGTGCTGCCTTTGATCACCGAGATCGGGCAACGGCTCAGCGGCCTCCCTGAGGTCGAGGAGGTCGTGGTCGCCGGCTCGACGCGCAGGTGGAAGGAGACCATCGGCGACGCGGATATCCTCGCCATCTCGCGCAAGCCGGAGAAGATCATGGAGTTTTTCGTGTCGATGGCCGAAGTAATGGATATCCAAGGCCGGGGCAAGACCAAATCGACGGTGAAGCTGAAAAACGGCATGGACGTGGATCTGCGGGTCGTGCCGAGAGAGAGCTTCGGCGCAGCGCTCAACTACTTCACCGGCAGCAAGGATCATAACGTTGCGCTGAGACGCATTGCCCAGGACAAAGGGCTCAAGCTGAACGAGTATGGCCTCTTTCGCGGCAGCAAGCGCGTGGCCGGCAAGACCGAAGAGGAGCTATACAAGGCGCTCGGCCTCTCGTTCATCCCGCCGGAGTTGAGAGAGAACCAGGGGGAGATCGAGGCGGCGAAGAAAGGCGAGCTGCCCGATCTTGTCGGCTACGGCGATCTGCGCGGCGACCTGCAGACCCAGACGAGCTGGACCGACGGCGCGAACTCGATCGAAGAGATGGCCGGGGAGGCGAAGCGGCTGGGGCTGGAATATATCGCCATTACCGATCACACCAAGGGGCTGGCGATGACCGGCGGCTCGGATGAGAAAAAGCTGCTCAGGCAGATGGAGGCGATCGACAAGATCAACCGCTCGCTGAAAGGCATCAAGCTTCTCAAAGGGGCCGAAGTAAATATCAACAAGGACGGCACACTGGACATCGAGGATAAAGTCCTGGCGCAGCTCGACGTGGTCGGGATCGCGGTCCATTCCCACTTCAATCTGCCGCGGCGCGAGATGACGGAGCGAATTGTGAGAGCGATGCGCAATCCCCACGCCGATATCCTGTTTCATCCCACCGGCCGGGTAATCCAGAAGCGCGAGCCGTACGACGTCGATATGGACGCCGTCATCCGGACGGCCAAGGAGACCGGCGCGGTTCTGGAGATCGACGCCTACCCGGACCGGCTGGATTTGAAAGACGAGCATGTGCGCAAGGCGGTTGCGGCGGGGGTGAAGCTCGTGATCGATTCCGACGCGCACAGCATCAACCACATGCGCTTCTTAGAGTTCGGCGTGGCCCAGGCGCGCCGCGGCTGGGCGGAGAAGAAGGACGTGATCAACACCCGCCCGCTGAAAGAGTTTTTGAAGGCCCTCAAAGGGCGTTGACGGCGCGCTCTTGGTGCCGCCGCTTATCCTATGGACTCCGGAAAGCGCGGCAAGTCGTCGCCCGAGCAGCTCCACAGAGCGCGGGAATCCCAGTAGCCGCGCGCAGCCGGTTTCATGCTGGGGACGTCGTCGAGCGATCCCGCGGGAACGATGACGCGCTGCCCGTCGCGGCTCAGGCGCGGCACCGGCGAGCCGCACGCGCGGCAGACCGCCGTGGAAAAGCTCTTGGCGCTCGGAAGGTCGAACCTTTGGGTTTTATCCCGCCCCTGGATCCACTCGAGATTCGCCGGCGCGACCACGAGGTTCGTGGCGTGGCCGCTCCCCGTGGCCTTGCGGCAGCGCGAGCAGTGGCAGTGCGCGAAGCGAATATATGGCGCGCGGACGCGGTAGCGCACCGCGCCGCATAGACAGCTTCCGTTCAGTACCTCATCAGCCATGTTCAGGTTCCTCCCTTCTTATCTCTTAGTCACGCAGCCTGTTCTTCCTCTCTCGATGCGGCGCCAGCCGCCAGCGGCCGTAGGCCACGAACGCCGAAAGCAGCCCCGTCGCCAGCGGGATCAGCGCCATCGCGCCATCACCGCCCGCCAGCGTGGTCACCGTCGCGCCGATCATGATGATCACCAGCCCGGCGGCGGCCAGCGGCGTCAGGCCTGGCCGAATCCTCAGGAGCCCGGGGAGGATCAGGCCGAGCGCGCCGAGCACCTCGGCCGCGCCGATGAAGCGCATGAACAGGCCCGGCAGCGGTATCGGCCCCGCCAGCTGCTCGAGCGGCAGGACCAGCTTCATTCCGCCCGCCCACAGAAAGAGGAGCGCGAGCAGCCCCTGAACGATCCACAGCGCATAGGTCATGATCGGTCGCCTCCGTCAGGCGCTTGCGACAATCGCCTTTGCCTTCGACTGAGCTTCCAACCCCTTTTCTTTCATCAGCGGCAGATACGCGGCGTTGAACCATTTTTCCAAGGCTTCCGTGTAGCCTCGGCGTTCGCGCAGCCGGTCGTACCACGCAGGAACATGTCGCCGCTTGTCCCAGAGAAACTGCAATTGCAGATGATCGAGCCGGGTTATATACGGCGCGTAGCCTATATCGGCAAGCGAAAATTCCTTGCCGGCAAGCCACCGCTCCCGTGTGAAAGATTCTTCCATATCGGCGAGCAATTTGTCGAACCGCTTCACCGCGTCGGCAAAGAAGCGCGATTCGACGCCCTTGGTGATGTTCTCCCAGCTTTTCTCCCGCTTTACCGGATCGGGCATTTTCTTATGGAATTCCTCCAGCGCCTCCATCCCTTGGGCGAGCTTTTGATAACGAAAAGCGATGGCCGAGCTGACGACGCTGGTTGCCGCATGCACGCCCTCGTCCAGCTGTTTGGTCCACAGCCGCATGCGCGCCCGGGCGACGGCGTCCGTCGGCCGAAGCCTCGGCTCGGGATAAGCATCGTCGAGATATTCGCAGATGACCGTGGACTCGATGATGACCCTACCGTTGTCCACCAGCGTGGGAACCACGGCGTTGGGATTGAGCTTTAAATATTCCGGCTTCTGCTGATCAGCGGCGCGAAGATTTAAATGGCGGCCTTCCCAGGCCAGTTTCTTTTCAGCCAGCGCAAAGCGCACCTTCTGGGCACAAACCGACATGTCGTTATGATATAGCTCGATCATGGCTGCGCCTCCCTTCTCCCGACCCGGTCTCGTCTCAATGCTTAAAAGAATTTCTAAAGGGTTTCAAGGGCGCATCGCGGCCCCGAAAGTCGCGCAGCATTGACAGGCTATACGAATATTTGTATGGGGTAATTACTCAATATTCACGCATTCCAGCCTGACTTACGAGCCAAAGGAGCCGCCAAGATGGGCATTATTGAACGAACCTACGGGAAAGACTCAAACGTCGTCATGGACGAAGTCTTGATTTCGTCCGACTCCCACGTCATCGAGCCGGAAGGACTTTGGAAAAAGCAGATGCCTAAAGCATTTCAGGGCCGCGCCCCCGATTTTGGCGGGCAAAGGCCCAACGACGTCCAGGGCGCCGCCATGGACAAAAACAAGCGCGTCTCCGAGATGGCCGCCGACGGCGTCAGCGCCGAAGTGCTTTACCCGACACACGGCCTGAAATGCTTGAGCCTCGACGATCGCGAGGTGGAGGCGGCCTGCTGCCGGGTTTATAACGATTGGCTCATTGACTACTGCAGCGCCGCGCCCGACCGGCTGATCGGTATCGCCATGCTGTCGATGTACGACATTGACGGCGCCGTGAAAGAACTGGAGCGCTGCCGCAAAGCGGGCATGCGCGGCTCGGTGATCTGGCAGGTGCCGCCGCCGGAGCTGCCGTTTTTCTCGTCGCATTACGACAAGTTCTGGGCCGTCTCTCAGGATCTCGACATGCCGGTCAACTTGCACATCCTGAGCGGACACGGCTACAGCCGAACCCGTTCCCTCGGCCTCGGCGATACCCTAACCGGTCTCACCCAGGAGGCCAACAACGTCAATATGAAACTGTTCCAGTCGGTCAACAGCCTCTACGAACTGATCTATTCCGGGGTGCTCGAGCGCTTCCCCAGGCTCAAGGTGGTTCTGGTCGAGAACGAGCTTGGCTGGATTCCGTTTGTCTTGGAGCAGTGGGACTACTATTTCAAACGGCATGGCGCCAAGCGCGAGGGCCTGGCGATCAAAAAGCTTCCCAGCGAATACTTCCACAGGCAAATCCACACCACTTTCTTCAACGACGCCGTCGGCGGCCATATCCTGTCCTGGTGGGGGACCGACAATTGCATGTGGTCCAACGACTTTCCCCACGGCAACTCGACTTGGCCCAATTCCCGTCATGTCATCGGCCGCGACCTGGGCGATCTCCCTGCCCCTGTACGCGCGAAGCTGGTGCGGGAAAACGTCGCCCGGCTCTACAAGATCCCCATACCGAGCCCGGTTCAGTAACAGGGTCGAAGGCCAAGCACGCTTAGGGTCAGGTCTTGAGTGCAC
>JACPDC010000115.1 GCA_016184235.1 Deltaproteobacteria bacterium
TGCGTCGGGGCAGCCGATCTGGCCAGGCTCAGGAAGGCGCCGCTTATAAAAAGACCTTATTGAGGCCTGAGTGCGTTTTGAACGATTTGAACGTTTTGAACTGTTCAAGTCGTTTAAACCGTTCAAGCCGTCAGCCCGGTATGGAAACGGAACTGAAACAACAGATTCTGGAATACATGGAGACTCATAACACCATGACGCTGGCTACCTGCCAGGGTGGTTCCCCCTGGGCGGCGACGGTCTTCTTTGCCAGCGACGGCTTCCGCCTCTATTTTTTTTCCGCGCCCGACTCCCGCCACTGTCAGAATCTGGCGGCCAATCCCCGGGTGGCCGTGACTATCCAGGAGGACTATCACGACTGGCGCGAGATCAAGGGTATCCAGCTGGAGGGCAAGGTCGCGGCCGTGGATTCCCTGCTTGAAAAGGGCAAAGCGATGGTCGCTTATACGCGCAAATATCCCGAGATCATCAAGATTTTCACCAGCCCGTCGAGCGGCGCTCTCTATCAGGCCTTTCTCAAGGTGAAGTTTTACTGCGTGGTCCCGGAGCGGATCTTTTATATCGACAACAAACAGGGGTTGGGTAAACGGCAGGAGCTGGCTATAAAGGATAAAGGATGAAGGATAAAGGGGTCTAGAGTTAAGGGAAAAAAGCCAACAGATGTCGCAGTTATTGGGAACAGAGCTAACCGAGGAGCTTTTCGAACGTCTAAAAGGTATAGATGTCGGCTCCAAGGCGGGCAAGGCGATCATCCTGGTCAGCGTGGATGAGGCGGGCTGGGCCCATCCCGCCATGCTCTCCTATTACGAGGTGGTGGCCAGGGACCGGAGCAGGATCGACCTGGCGATCGGGAAGGGCAGCACCACGGCCAGGAACTTGAGGCGGACCGGAAAGATCACCCTTTTGATTACCGACAGCGGGATGAACTACTATATTAAAGGCGGCGTGCGTGAGATTAGAGAGTCGATGGAGGGCGTATCCTTTATGTCTCTGTTCCGCGTGGAGCTGGAGAAGCTTCTCGAAGATCAGGAGCCCGACGCGGCCATTACCGGCGGGGTCACTTTCAGCCGCCCGGAGAAAAAGGAAGCGAGCGAGCTGGCGGAAAAGATCTTTGCGGAGCTCAGGAGAGGGTCGTGAAGCTTAAACGCATCGGCGTCGTTGCCGCCGCGGTGCTCGTGGCCGGCGCTCTCGCGATGGCCTTCTGGCGTCTCGGCAATAGCGCCAAGGAATCTTCCTACGCCGCTATGCCCGCGCAGAAGGGCGACATCACGCAGGTGGTCTCGGCCACCGGCACCCTTCAGGCGGTGGTGACCGTTCAGGTGGGCAGCCAGGTGTCGGGGACGATCGCCAGGCTCAACGCCGATTTCAACAGCCGGGTGAAGAAAGGCGAGGTGATCGCCGAGCTCGACCCGGCGAAGTTCAGGGCGCGCGTGGAAGAGGAAAAGGCCAATCTGACCGCGGCGCAGGCGAGCCAGGCGAAGGCCAAAGTAACCGTGGAGGATTCCAAGCGCACCCAGGCGCGCGCCGCGGAGCTGCGCAGGCGCGAGCTGATCTCCCAGAGCGAGCTCGACGCGGCGCAAACCGCTTACGATGCCGCGCTCTCTCAATTCGAGGTGGCCAAGGCGCAGGTGGAACAGGCCCAGGCCTCCCTGAATCAGGCCGCGGTCGATCTCGCGTATACCGTGATTCGCTCCCCGGTGGACGGGATCGTGATCTCGCGCAACGTCGATGTGGGTCAGACCGTCGCCGCTTCCTTGCAGGCCCCGACCTTGTTCACGATCGCCAACGATCTTGCCAAGATGGAGGTGCACACGAATGTCGATGAGGCGGACGTGGGCAACGTCTGGGTCGACCAGGAAGTGACCTTTACGGTCGACGCCTATCCCACGCGGCGCTTCAGGGGAAGGGTGGCGCAGGTACGAAACGCGCCTAATGTAGTGCAGAACGTGGTGACCTACGACGCGGTCGTGGGGATTGATAATAAGGATCTGCTGCTGAAGCCGGGCATGACCGCCAACGTGGAGTTCCTGGTGAGCCAGAAGAATAGCGTGCTCAGGATTCCCAACATCGCGATCCGCTTCAGGCCGCCCGGGGAGAAACCGGAGGCGCAACAGGTCGTGGGCCAGGCGGGGCGCGGCGTGGGGGGCACGAGGGGGGGCCGCCGCAGCGGCGGGGAGCGGGCGCGGCGCGCCGCCGGCAGCGACGGGAAAGATGGACGGTGGGTGCGGGTTTATCTTCTCAAAGAGCGGCAGGCTGTTCCGGTGCAGCTGCGTCTGGGGATTACCGACGGCTCTTACACGGAAGTGCTGGAAGGCGAGGTCCAGGAGGGACAAGCGATTATCATCGGACTCTCCGACAAGAGCCAAAATAATAGTCGACCCGGAGCTTCCGGCCTGTTCGGCTTGAGAGGTTTTGGCGGGTTCCGATGAGCGAGTTGATCCGAGTTCGCGATCTGCACAAGATCTATCGGATGGGGGACATCGAGGTCCCGGCGCTGCGCGGCATCAACCTGGAGATCGAGCGGGGGGAATTCGTCGCCGTCATGGGCGCCTCCGGCTCGGGAAAGTCGACCTTCATGAACATCCTGGGCTGCCTCGATCGGCCCACGAGCGGGAGTTACCTTCTCGAGGAGCACGAGGTCGGATCGCTTTCTCCGGACGAGTGGGCCCATATCCGCAACCGCAAGATCGGTTTCGTCTTTCAAGGCTTCAATCTGCTGGCGCGCACATCGGCCCTGGAGAACGTCGAGCTGCCGATGATGTACAACGGGCTTCCCGGAGCGGGCAGGCATCAGCGCGCCCTGGAGGTGCTCGCGCTGGTCGGTCTGGAAGGGAGGGTCGAGCATACCCCCAATCAACTCTCCGGCGGCCAGCAGCAAAGGGTGGCCATCGCCCGCGCTCTGGTCAATCGCCCCTCGCTGATTCTGGCTGACGAGCCGACCGGCAATCTCGATTCCAAGACGAGCGCCGAGATCATGAAGCTGTTTCAGAATTTGAACGTTCAGGAGGGCTTGACGATCGTCTTGGTGACGCACGAGGCGGACATCGCCGCCTATGCCCGAAGACAGATCCAATTCCGCGACGGCGAGATCGTCTCGGATCAAAAAAAGGATGAAGGACAGTTGAACCCTTCAAGAGTTTAAAAGTTCAATGTTGAACCCTTTGAACTCTTAAACGTTCGAAGGCCGGCTTACGGTGGTGTCATGTGGTGGATGACTTTTAGAATCGCCCTGCGGGCGCTCAAAAGAAACAAGCTGCGCTCTTTTCTCACCATGCTCGGGATTATCATCGGCGTCGGCGCGGTGATCGCCATGGTGGCGATCGGCGAAGGGGCCAAGGCCCTGGTGCGCTCCCAGATCGCCAGCCTCGGCACCAACGTGTTGGTGGTTATTCCGGGAACCCTGACGCAGGGAGGGGCCCGGACCGGCTTCGGCGGCGTGCGGACTCTGCTGGACAGCGATGCCAGGGCGATCATGGAGGAGGTGCCGTCGGTGACTTTGGCTTCCCCGACCTTGAGGCAGGTCAATCAGGTCGTCGCGGGCAATCTCAACTGGTCCACGGTGATTCAGGGGGTGGCGCCGGAATTTCAGCAGATCCGGGACTGGCAGGTGGTGGATGGGCGCTTCGTCAACCAGGCCGACGTGGACAACGCCGCCAAGGTCGCGCTCATCGGCGAAACCGTCGCCAATGTCCTTTTCGGCAACGAGGATCCCATCGACGGGGTCATCAGAATCAAAAAGATCCCCTTTCGGGTGATCGGGATCTTGGGGGCGAAGGGCCAGACCGGGCAGGGGACCGATCAGGATGACGTGGTCATGATTCCCTACACGACCATGCAAAAGCGGATCATGGGGATCGTGCACGTGCAGAGTATCGTGGTTTCGGCCGTGAGCGCGGAGAAGACCCAGGAGGCGCAGCAGCAGATGACCGCGCTCTTGCGCCAGCGCCACCGGATCCAGCCGGGTCAGGACGACGATTTCTTCATCCGCAATCTCTCCGACATCGCCGAGGCCGCGCAAAACTCCGCCAGGGTCATGGCGATTCTCTTGGGCAGCATCGCCTCGGTCTCTCTCCTGGTCGGCGGCATCGGCATCATGAACATCATGCTGGTGTCGGTCACGGAGCGCACGCGCGAGATCGGCATCCGCATGGCCGTGGGCGCGCGCAAGAAGGACATCATGTTGCAGTTCATTGTCGAGGCCGTGGTGATGGCGGCGATCGGCGGAGCGCTCGGCACCCTGGCGGGCGTCGGCAGCTCCGGCGCGATCAACCGGATGATGGAGTGGCCGGTCCTGATCCGGCCCGATATCATCGTCCTCGCCCTGCTGGTCTCCGGTGGGGTGGGGGTCTTCTTCGGCTTCTACCCGGCGCAGAAAGCCGCCAATCTCGACCCCATCGAGGCGCTGAGATACGAGTAAAATCAGCCCGAGATTAGGGAAGTTAAAGGGATTAACGGGTGAAGGTTTGAGGCGTTCGCTTGCCGCCGGCTTCACGGGCCGAGACGCTTGGTGATGAAGAGCTCGATCACGTCGAGACGGTTGACTCTTTGATGGACGAGCGACACTGAATAGCTCGGCCCCAAACTCCTGCGATTTGCGGATCTGATGTTGCTCAGCATTTGATCGGTCCCTCCGGTCCAAAAATCCACCGGGTAGGATGCGCCGACGATCAGACTCTTCGGCGGGCTCATGTCGTCGTCGTAGAAGGGTTGGACCGAAACGCTGAACTTCTGGCTCGGATCATAGGCCTTCAGGCTCATTCCGGTGTCGCGCGGACTGAGTTGGATCGCCCATCCGGGATAATAAGAGCCCCTGGCCGCCTTTTCCCACTCCGGCCTTATCAAGCTAAAAAGACGGTCTGCTTCTTCCCTGCTTATGACTGTTTCTCGGGACGGTTCGGCGCCCAAGGGAGCGGACCAGAAAAGCAAACAGAGAATGACTGCCAGTATCTTTTTCATCGATAAAATTCCCTGCCACGTTTTTCCAAAGTAATAAAGCAAAATGAGTGCCATATTTTCGACTCAGGGTATTCCGCGGGCACCGCGCTTTGGCAGGGTTGTTTATTACCACTTTTTGTCATTGCGCCCTCTAAAATGGCGCGGTTCTACCCTTCTCTTGATATGGGATCGAACAGGATTTGTTCAGGGTGGCCGGCGGTGGTTCAGCTGGAGGTTTCTCAAGCCGTCGCGATCAGCTCAAAATCGATCTCGCTGCGGAAGGCGTTGATGCGGGTGACCTTGACGCGGACACGGTCGCCCAGGCGGAAGGCGCGGCCGTGGCGGCGGCCTTTGATCAAGTGCTCCTTCTCGTAGTAGTGGTAGGAGTCGTCCTGGAGCGAAGAGAGCCGCACCAGCCCGTCGACGAAGTAGATCTCAAGCTCCACGAAGAAGCCGAAGCTCGCCAGGCTCACGACAAAGCCGCCGAACTCCTCGCCGATCTTATCCATCATGAATTGCGCCTTCTTGAGATCCACCATCTCGCGCTCCGCCTCCATGGCGATGCGCTCGCGCTCGGAGGTATGCCTTCCGGACTCTTCCAGGTAAGAGAGCAGATCCTCCTTCTCCTTGGGCCTGAGCGCTTTGCCCTGCAGGGCGTCCTGAAGCATCCGGTGGACGACCAGGTCGGGGTAGCGACGGATGGGCGAGGTGAAGTGGGCGTAGCAGCTCGAGGCGAGGCCGAAGTGGCCGATATTTTCCGGGGAGTAATGGGCCTGCTTCATGGCGCGCAGGAGGACGTGGTTTAACAGCTTCTCC
>JACPDC010000116.1 GCA_016184235.1 Deltaproteobacteria bacterium
CTCCGCCGCCTCCTGCATGAACATATCCTGCACCTGGTTCCTGGTGGCGATATAGGTCGGCTTGTCTTCGCGGAAGTGCCATGCGCCCGAGGCGTGATCCCCGGCACTGTGGGAGGAGATGAGGTATTTGACCTTTTTGTCCGTCAGCTTGCGAATGCCGGCCAGGGTCTGACCGGCATTGCCGATGTGAAAATCCAGAACCAGCACCCCGTCGTCCGTGATGATCACGGTGGAGTTGCCGGAGCCGCGGGAGTTCTCGAACATGTAAACTCCCTCAGCGACCTTCACCGGCGTCATCTTTTCCCCTTGAGGAAAAAGCGACGACGGAAAAACGGACCAAAACAGCAGAGCCGCCAGGTGGACGGTCGCGAATCGTTTCATCATCCTCTCCTTTCCAACATCTCGGCCATCTCGAGCGTGCGGCGCGCGCGCTCCACGATCGGCCGGTCTATCAGCTGTCCGCCAAAAGAAATAGAGCCATCGCCTCTGGCCAAAGCTTCTTCATAGGCCTGCACAACCCGTTGGGCATAATCCAGTTCCCCGGGAGTGGGGCTGAAAACGCCGTTGATCGGATCGATCTGCGACGGATGGATCAGGGACATGCCCGAGAAGCCCAAGCGGCGCGACTGCCGGGCAAAACCCAGCAACCCCTCACTGTCTTGAAGGTCCACCCACACCCCGTCCACCGCCTGGACATGGGCCGAGGCGGCCGCCACGACCATAGCCGAGCGCGCGTAGATCAGGTCGCGCGCCTCCCCCTCGCGTGACGTCGGCAACCCGAGCTCCCGGCCGTAGTCCTCCGCCCCGAACATCAGACCGATGACCCGCGCCGTGGACGCCGCGATGGCCGGGGCGTTGAGAAGCCCCCTCGGGCTCTCGATGGCGACCAGGAACTTCACGCTGCCGCGTTCGACCTTCACCGCCGGCTCGCGCTCCTTGAGAATCGCGTCCACTTTGAGCACCTCTTCCGGCGTCTCCACCTTGGGCAGCACCAGCCCGTCCAATCCCGGACGCAGCACCGCCTCCAGGTCCGCCGCCATGCGCTCATGGCCGATGGCATTGATGCGCACGAAGCGGGCGGGAGAGCGCCGAAGCCGCTCGCGGCCCAGCGCCTCGGCAATGAGCTTTCGCGCCGTGTCCTTTTCGCCGGGCGCCACGCCGTCTTCGATATCCAGCATGACAGCGTCCGTACCGAGTCCCAGCGCCTTGTCGATCATCTTTTGCCTGTGGCCGGGAACGAACATCCACGACCGCTTCAAATCCATACAGGGAACCTCCGATGAGGAAACTCCATACCGCAAGCAAACCGAAATGTCTACGTCTTCCCGAAACGCCTCCATCTCTCCGCCGTGGGCCGGCGGCCGAAGGCTATTCGCTTGATTCTCGCCGCGTGTGCAGTTAATCAATGAGATGCCATGAAAGCGGCCACGCTAAAGCTCTGTCTTCCGGTCATCGCGATGACCGCGCAGCAAACGGCGGCGTCACTGGTGATCCCGCCGTTTTTACAGGAGTTGCAGTATCCGGTCTCGGCCATCGGTTCCTTAATCTCTGTGGCCCCCGCCCTGTCTCTGCTGGCGCGCCTCCCGTCGGGTCTGGCGTACAGAAGAGACCGTGCGCGGGCGTTTTTGCTGGGCGCGATCTCGGTGATGACTCTCTGCACTTTTCTCTATAGCTTTGCCGCGCAGTCCCTGTACTTCGCGCTGGTTCAGGCCTTTTTCGGCTTTGCCTACGGGGCAACCGGGACCATCTACCTGGCGTTCTTTGTCGAGGCCCTGCCACCGGATGAGGACCGGCACCACGCCATGGGATACTACGCCGGCTGCCTGGCCATCGGTTATTCGGCCGGGGGCTTCGCCGCCGGTTATGTCGCCGACAAATTCGGCTATGCGCTTACGTTTCAGCTTGCATCCGTGTTGGGCCTGATCTGCATAGCCCTGCTTCTCTTTCTCAGGCCACCACCCTCCAGCCAGGCGGTAAAAGACCCCGGCAAGGAAAAAAGCGACCAACCTGCCCTCGCTTCATTGAAGGCCATGCTAGAGCCGAGACTGGCGACGATCGTGGTGGTTTCTTTGTTCCTGAATCTGCTGCACCAGATGGGCCACGCTTTTCTTCCGCTCTACGGCCTTGCCGTCGGGCTCACCCTGACTCAGGTGGGAGCCATCCGGGCCTTTTACTCCCTGTGCAACGCCATTATCAGGCCTTTTAGCGGGTCTGTGGCCAAACGGGTGGGGCAGCGCAGACTCTCACGCGCGGGCCTGCCGCTGCAGTCGGCGTTTATGATGCTGGTTCCCTTGTTCCACGACTTCGGCCCCCTGGTCACCCTTTTTGTGCTCGCGGGCTTTCTGCGGGCGCTGGTCCTCGTCGCCAACAGCATCAGCATGGTGGAGGATATCGATACCACGCGCGCGAGCAGAGGCATCGTATCCGGAGTCTACAACGCCGCGGGGGACATCGGAAATATCCTGGGCCCGAGCGCCGGCGGGCTGATCGCCACTTTCACCGGCGTGGCGGGTCTCTTCGTGGTCGGCCCGCTCATGATAGTGGTCCTGTTTTTCCTCTCGCTTTGGGGCTGCAGGTTCGCGGGGAGGTCAATACGACTTGGGCATTCCTAGAACGTGCTGCGCGAGATAGGCGAGCACGAGATTATTGCTCACGGGCGCCACGGTGAGGAGGCGTGTCTCGCGGAACTTGCGCTCCACGTCGTACTCCGCGGCGAAACCGTAGCCGCCGTGGGTGGTAAGGCAGGCATTGGCCGCCTCCCACGCCGCCTCCGAGGCCAGGAGCTTGGCCATGTTCGCCTCCGCCCCGCAGCTCTCTTTTCGATCGAACTTCGCGGCCGCCTGAAAGCGGACCAGATCCGCGGCCTCGATGCGCGCGTAGGCCTGGGCGATGGGAAACTGGATCCCCTGATTGGAGCCGATCGGCCGGCCGAAGACCACGCGCTCCGTGGCATACCTGGACGCCTTCTCGACGAACCACCGGCCGTCCCCGATCGCCTCGGCCGCCACCAGGATGCGCTCGGCATTCCACCCGTCTATGATATAGCGAAACCCCATGCCCTCCTCCCCGATCAGGTTCTCGGCCGGAATCTCCAGGCCGTCGAAGAAGAGCGTATTGGTATGGTGGTTGATCATGATATCCAGCGGCTTCACTTCCATCTTGCCCTTCGCCTCTCTCAAGTCCACGATGAAGACCGAGAGGCCGCGGCTCTTGTCCTTCAACTCATCATACGGAGTGGTGCGCGCCAGGAGCAGCATCAGGTCCGACTGGAGCACGCGGGAGATGAAGATCTTCTGGCCGTGGACGATATATCTGTCCCCCTTGCGCGCCGCGGTGGTCTGAATGCGCGTAGTCTCCGAGCCCGCATTGGGCTCGGTGACCGCGAAGGCCTGCAGGCGGAGCTCGCCTTTGGCGATCTTCGGGAGATAGCGTTTTTTCTGCTCTTCGCTGCCGTGCTTGAGCAGCGTCCCCATGGTGTACATCTGGGCGTGGCAGGCGGTGGCGTTGCCGCCGGAGCGGTTGATCTCCTCGAGAATGATGCTCGACTCCGTGATGCCGAGCCCGCTCCCGCCGTACTCTTCAGGAATGGGCGCCGCCAGCCAGCCGAGCTCGGTGAGCTTGCGGACAAAGGCGTCCGGGTAGTCGCGCTTTCGGTCGACCTCGCGCCAGTAGGAGTCCGGAAACTCGCGGCAGACCTTGCGGATCTCTTCGCGGATCTGGAGCTGCTCCTCGGTAAGGTTGAAATCCATCGCCGCCTCCTATATTTACGGCGTAGTATATAGCGCGGGAATCTCAATCTCAAAGGCAAAGAGAGACTCGCTCTGGGACCCGCCTCTCGCGCCGAAGGCAATAGACCTCTGCTTATGTCGAACCGTTCAGTCTCGGTGCCTTCGGCTTGTTCGGCGGGCCCCCTCGCTTTACAGGACGACCGAGGGGAGCGCGAGCCAGGCTGCGGACGTAGAGACGAAAAGGTTCGGTTTAAGCACTGCTCCATAAGGCAGAGGTCCATCGGCTGCGCTCGGAAGCGTTGCCCCCGAGGAGCCGCGGAGCGAGGGGAGCCGCAAAGCATTTTGAGACATAGGTAAGGGAGGTTGTTATGGCCGTTAAGCCAGGCTGGGAAGGCCGTTACTTTGAGGATTTCGTAGTGGGCGACGTCTACCGCTGCCGCCTCGGACGCACGATCACCGAGGCCGACAACATCTGGTTCACGCTGCTCACCAACAACACGAACCAGATCCACTTCAATAACGAGTACGGCAAGCGCACCGAGTTCGGCAAATGCCTGGTGAACAGCGCGTTGACCCTGGCGATCGTCGCCGGGATGGGCGTCGCCGACGTGAGCGAAAACGGCTTTGCCCTGGGCTGGGACGAGATCAAGCTGCCCAACCCGGTTTTCGCCGGGGACACGGTCTACTCGGAGTCCGAGGTGGTGGAAAAGCGCGAGTCCAAATCGAAGCCTCAGTGGGGCATCATCAAGGTCCGCACCCGCGGCATCCAGCAGGACGGCAAGGTGGTGATCGACTACACGCGCAGCGTCATGGTGTGGAAGAAGGCGCACGCGCCCAAGCGCGATCTTTTCCCGGAGGTGAAGGGTGAGTCCAAGTAGCCGTGCGGATTCGAACGATTCAAACGATTTAAACAGTTTGAACGGTTCAAACAGTTTGAGCCGTTCAAGACGTTCAAGTTGAAGACGAGGCGGAAGTGGCAACAAAGCCGTTACCAGCGCAGGCTTTGAGTGGAATTCGAGTGATTGGCTTCGAGCAGGTGCTCGCCGGCCCATTTTGCACCTGTACCCTCGCGGACATGGGGGCCGAGGTCATCAAGGTCGAGCGCCCCGGCGTCGGAGACCTCATCCGCCATTGGGACAACGCGGTCAGAGGACTCTCCTCCGGCTACGTCTGGCTCAACCGAAACAAGCGCAGCCTCACCGTGGACGTGAAACAGGAAAAAGGAAAGGAAATTCTCTACCGCCTGATTCGCGACGCGGATGTCTTTTTTGAGAACTACGCGCCCGGAGTCGCCGAGAGGTCGGGGCTGGGCTACGAGAAGCTCCAATCGATCAACCCTCGCCTCGTCTACTGCTCGCTTTCGGGTTACGGGCAGGACGGTCCCTACCGGGACGTAAAGGCGTATGACCTCCTGATCCAGGGCGAGGCCGGCATCATCGCCACCACCGGCTATCCGGACAAGCCGGCAAGAGCGGGGATTTCCATCGCCGACATCTCGGCCGGCATGTACGCGGCGCTCGGCATCGTCCTCGCCCTTTACCAGCGGGAGAAAAGCGGCGAAGGACAGTTCATCGACATCTCCATGTTCGAATCGGTCGTCTCCTGGCTCGGCTATTTTCCCCACCATTACTGGCACCGGGGCGAGGAGGCGTCGCGCATGGGGATGCGCCACCACTATGTCACCCCTTACGGCCCCTATCTGGCCAAAGACGGCGAGTACGTCAACCTTGCCGTGGCGACGGCTCAGGACTGGGAGGTTTTCTGCCGCGACGTGATCGAGCGGCCGGACCTGCTTGGGGATCAGCGCTTTGCGACTGTCGAAGGGCGGCGCAAAAACCGCGCCGTCCTCGAAGAGATCGTCGAGCAGACCTTTCTCGGGCGCGACCACGAAGAATGGCTGGCGCGGCTAAAGAAGGCGGCGCTGCCGCACGGCGAGGTGCGAGGCATCGCCCGGGTCCTGGCCCATCCCCAGGCGACCGCCCGCAGGCTGATCCGGGAAGTA